>CAZFJB010000099.1:0-5213 GCA_964519775.1 uncultured Oscillibacter sp. | reverse complement strand
TCCCGGAAGTCCACCCGGCCGTCGGCGGTGAAGAAGAAAATGATCTTGCTGCCGTCAAAACTGGCGGAGACGTTTACCAGCTTCATCTCCAGGCCGTGATCCGCGATCTTTTTCTCGCAGATATCGAAGGCCTCGCTCTCTTTTTTCCGGTTGTACTCCACGGTGCGGCGGTCCGCGTCGGTAGCCAGGCGCAGCACGGCGCACAGGGGCTGGACCACGGCGCTGTCCTCCACCTCATGGTTGCCCTGGGTACAGGTGCCGAACTCGGGACCCTGGGCGGTGTCTACGATGACCTGGGAGCCCATGCCGATCTGCAGGCCATTGGGGTCAAAATCATAATTTTTGCAGCCGCTGCGAAAGCGGACACTGATGACTTCTGTCAAAGGATCTCCTCCAATTCCACCGCCAGGGCCCCCAGCACATGGCTGACGCCCACGTTATAGGCGCAGGCCCCGCGGTATGTTTGTAAAAGTTCGATGGTGCGCATGAGCTGACGCCGGTCCAGCCGCCGGGCCAGCGCCAGGATCAGGGCGCTCTCGGGCCCATCCGGCACGGTGCCGTATTGACTCAGCAGGGCGGATACCAGCAGTGACCGGCTCTCGTCCAGCGCGGCGGAGAGGGCCTCCCGGTCCAGCCGCTTTTTCTCCAGACGGACCATCAGCTCCGTGAAGCTGCCCCGCTTCCCTTCGGACAGCAGGCGGCAGAGGGCAAGGCCCGTTTCCGAGATCTCCGACGGGGCTGCCGCTTCCGCGGGCTGGAGCTTCAGCTCCACGCACCGGCTCCGCAGTGTTTGCAGGACCACGGAGGGATTTTCCGCGCAGAACAGAAAGGCGGCGTAGGGCGGCCCCTCCTCCACGATCTTCAGCAGCACGTTCTGATCCTGTTCGGTCAGGATGGCGCAGTCCGGGAAGATGTAGACCTTCCGGGTCCCCTCGTTGGGGCGGATATAGGCGTCGGCCCGGAGGGAGCGGATGGT
Organism: uncultured Oscillibacter sp.; assembly: GCA_964519775.1. Taxonomy (GTDB): domain Bacteria; phylum Bacillota; class Clostridia; order Oscillospirales; family Oscillospiraceae; genus Oscillibacter. Next base: position 4,237 of record CAZFJB010000099.1, on the reverse strand, counting down.
GTCCACCGAGAGGTTTTTGTGGGTCTCGTCCCGGACGGTGATCACATCGGGGTGGATGTCCTCCATCACCTTGCGGCAGGCGGGGCAGACACCGCAGGGCCTCTCTCCCCCGCTTTGGCACTCCATGGCGGCGGCGGCGTACCGGGCGGCGGAGAGTCGGTCTCCGCTGCCGGAGAGCAGCAGCGCGTGGGACAGCGTGCCCCGGCGGGCGGCCTCCCGGATGCGGCGGGCGGCGGGATCACTGGCAAAATCCATCTGTCCGCCTCCCTCAGCACATAAAAATACAAAATAAGTATAACACAGCCCGTTTCAAAATGGAAGGACCGATTTCAGGCATAAAAAAAGTTTTTTGGAAATTTTCTGATTTCCTATTGACAAGTTTCCTTGTCAGTGCTATCCTACGAATGACAAAGATACTTGTCAATTTGACAAGGAAACCTGAAAAGGAGGCGGGATATGCCGCTTTACAACCGATTGAAGGAGCACCGGGCCCGGATGGGGGTCAATCAACAGGAGATGGGCCGGCTGGCGGGGGTGTCCCGGCAGACCATCAGCCAGATCGAGCGGGGGGACTACTCCCCTTCCGTGACCCTGGCGCTGAAGCTGGCGAAGATCTGTCAGGTGTCCGTGGAGGACATTTTCAGCTATGAGGAGGAGAACGATGAAACAGAAGAGTGAGAACCGGAAAGCGCTTCCCAAATTTTTCCTGACGCTGCTGGCGGCCGGCGTCATTGGCGGCGTGGCGGGCGGCGTCAGCGTATTCGCGGGCCGCTGGATGCAAAACCATGGGCTTGACAGCCTGCCGGCGCTTTTGCAGGCTGTTTCCCTGTGGGCGCTGCCTGTTTCCGCCGCCGTGCTGCTGGGGATGGGGCTGTATCTCTACCGGGCCGCCGGCCGGGCCTTCCGGGACTGGGACGGCGAGGAAGAATCGGTTATGGAACAGGCGGAGGAAAAGCTGAGCTGGGCCCTGCTGTGGGACAGTCTGGCGATGATCGTTAGCTTTTTCTTCTTCACCGGCGGAACGGTGGGCCTTATGCGGGAGGATATCTTCCCCAGCATGGTGGCAGTGGCGGAATTTGTCCTGGTCTGCGCACTGGAGGTCTTTCTCCAGCAGAAGATCGTGGATCTGACGAAACAGATGAATCCCGAGAAAAAGGGCAGCGTGTACGACAAGGAGTTCCGCAAGATCTGGTGGGAGAGCTGTGACGAAAACGAGCGACGCCAGATCGGCCAAGCCAGCTACAAGGCGTTCACCACCGTGTCCGTTCTGTGTCCGGCGCTGTGGGGCGTGCTGTTTTTCGGGAACATCATCTTTGATTACGGCATCCTGCCCAGTACCGTGGCGCTGGTGATCTGGGGCGTGGCTCAGGTGAGCTACTCGCTGGAGTCCATCCGGCTGAGCCGGGGAAGGCAGTAAGACAATAAGACAGGAAGCGGGGCCGCCCTCCGGGCGGCCCCGCTCTGCTTTTGAAAAGAGAAGAAGGAAATCAATGAGATGTAAGCGCTTACACAAAAAGGGAAACAAAGGTGGAAGCGGTGTTCTGATAGACAAAAGGCGGGATGGACGGGAAAAATCGAGGTTTGTGAAATGTGTATAAAATGAAAGCGCTTTCACTCTGCGTTATGGAGAAAACGTTGATTTTCTATTGAAATTCCTGAATTTAGATGATATATTGACAGGGAACAAAGATCATTTTTGTTTCGAATTTGCGAAGGTTTTATGTAAGCGCTTTCTTTTTTGGGAACGGAGGCAGAGGATGGATTCACCCACAATTTACGATGTGTCCCGCCTCTCCGGCGTTTCCACGGCCACGGTCTCCAGGACGTTTACCGCCCCGGACCGGGTGCGGGAGGCCACCCGCCGCCGGGTCTACGCCGCGGCGGAGGCGCTGCACTACCAGCCCAGCGCCATTGCCCGGGCCATGGCCCGGCAGCAGACGGACAAGGTCGCCTTTCTGATCTGCAAGGAGGGCGCCACGATCCTGGACGAGTTTTACGCCAGCATCTGCGAAGGGGTCATGCGCAAGGTCAACAGCACGGCCTATCAGCTCCTGGTCTCCACGGCGGAGGAATGGCAGCGGACCACCCAGAGCAAGCAGATCGAGGGGGTCATCCTGGCGGGAGACGCCAAGCCCGACCTCATTTCGGAGTTTCAGCGCCAACACATCCCCATCATTCTGGCCAATAACGAGATCACGGCGTTCGACCTGCCCTGTGTGGTGGCGGACGAGTGGGACGGCGTGGACCAGGCGGTGGCGCATCTGGCAAGCCAGGGGCACCGGCGCATCGCCGCCCTGGCGGGACACTTTTCTCCATATATTATTGGTGTGCGCTACAACGGTTTCCTCTCCGCTATGGCGGCCCGGGGCCTCTCGGTGGAGGAATCCGGCGTGACCATGTGCGACCGGGACGTGCAGAGCGCCACGGAGGCGGCACTGGCTCTGCTGAGCCGGCCGGACCGGCCCACGGCGGTGCTGGCTTTCAACGACATATTGGCGGCAGGAGTCATCAAGGCCGCCCGGCGGCTGGGACTGCGGCTGCCGGAGGATCTGGCGGTGGTGGGCTTTGACGATTCCACTATCTGCGCCATGCTGGAGCCGGAGCTCTCCTCGGTCCATGTGTGCTGCCGCCGGATGGGCGAGTTGTGCATGGAGCGGCTCATCGCCCTGCTGGAGGGCACGGAGAGCGTGCCGAGGCTGACGGTGGTGCCGGTGGATCTGCGGGTCCGGGCATCCTCCGCGGCGGTTTGAATGAGAGTTTACAGGGAGTTTACCTGTATTTGCTGGTTTCGGCATGGCCGAGGACATATACTTGAGCATGGCGGGCACGCCGCGCATCCAATAAGGAGGAGATCTTGTGAAGAGAAAAAAGACACTGGGGACCATCGGAAAGGGCATCGGCTGCGCGGTGCTGCTGTTTGTGGCGCTGTTCCCCATCTACTGGCTGGTGGCCATGGCCATCCGTCCCACCAGTGAGATGACGGGGCACATCTCCATCATCCCCCACACGCTGACCACCAGCCATTTCATCCAGCTCTTTACCGACAAGGGCTTCGGCACTGCCATCAAAAACAGTCTCCAGACCACCCTCGGCTCTCTGGTGGTGTCTCTGGTGGTGGGCATCTGCGCGGCGTACATCCTGGCTCGACGGCGGTTCCGCTTCGGACTGAAAAAGCCCATGACATACTGGATCCTACTGGTGCGTGTGCTGCCCCCGGTGGCCTTCACCATTCCTCTTTACACCATGTTCAGCAAGATCGGTATTCTGAACACGAAGCTGCCGGTGCTGCTGGCCTGCGTGCTGATCAACGTGCCGCTGATCGTGTGGTTCCTCATCGGCTTCTTCCGGGACCTGCCGGAGGAGATCGAAGAGAGCGCCAAGGTGGACGGCGCCACGGAGTGGCAGCTCTTCCGCAAGATCGTGCTGCCTCTGGTGGCGCCCGGCATCGCCGCCGTGGCCATGCTGTCCTTCATGTACGCCTGGAACGAGTATACTTACACCGTTATTTTCACCCGTACTCCCGCCAACAACACGGTGCCTCTGGCACTGTCGCTGCTGAACACGGAGGATAACCTGACCAACTTCGGTCTGGTGGCCGCCGCCGGCGTGGTCTCCGTGATCCCCATCACCCTGTTTGTGATCTTTGCGCAGAACTACTTGATCTCCGGTCTTTCAAGCGGTGCTGTCAAAGAGTAACAAAATATAAACGAACGCCCGTGAATCATTTCAGATTAGGAGGAAAACATGATGAAAAAAGCATTGTCCCTGATCCTGGCGCTGGCGATGTCCCTGACCCTGGTCGCCTGCGGCGGCAGCAAGACCGAAGCCCCGGCTTCGTCCTCTTCCGCTTCCGGCAATGATGCCCCCTCCACCAGCACGCCCGCGGAGCCCACCAAGATGACCCTGATCCTCCGCGGCGGTACGTATGCCGATGCTATCAAGCACTCCCTGGCCGCTTTTGAGGCGGAAAACAACGTGATCATCGAGACGCAGGAGCTGTCCTTCGATGATCTGCACACCGGTATCGCTCTGGACGCCGTGAACCCCACCGGCGCTTATGACCTGTGCATGGTGGACGGCTCCTGGATGGCCGAGTTCACCGAGAACGGCGTTCTAGCCAACCTGTCCGAGATGGGCTATAGCTTTGATGATGACATCATCCCCGCCACCACTTCCATCTGTATGAACGATGGCAGCATCTATCTGGCTCCCTACTTCGGCAACGTGACCATCATGC
>CAZFJB010000098.1:0-5241 GCA_964519775.1 uncultured Oscillibacter sp. | reverse complement strand
TCGAATCGACACCAGCACCTCAAGCTGGCCTGTCTACCAGTTCCAGCACAGCCGCAAATAAATACCGCCTAAAAAAGACTGCTTGATTATTATAGCCATTCAAAGCCGTAATGTCAACTGAAAAATCACGGTTTTTCCCAAAAATTTTTCCCGGGCGGATGTGCCGCCCGGGAATGGAGATCAAAGCTGGGCCAAAACGGAGCCGATAGGGTCTGTGATGACCAGTCCAGCCGCCAGGTCCCGGGCCACAGGGGACTTGTTGATAAGGACCAGCCGCTCTCCCCGGAAGTAATTCACCAGTCCCGCGGCGGGCCACACGTTCAACGATGTGCCGCCCACGATCAGCAGATCCGCCTGGGCAATGGCACGGATGGATCCCTCCATCACGCGGTCATTCAGTGCCTCCTCATAGAGGACCACGTCCGGCTTGATGACGCCGCCGCAGCCGCACCGGGGTACGCCCTCCGTGTGGAGGATGTGGTCAAGGCCATAGAATTTCCCGCATCTTTCGCAGTAATTCCGGTGGACGCTGCCGTGAAGCTCATATACGGCTTTGCTGCCCGCCGCCTGGTGCAGCCCATCGATATTCTGGGTCACCACCGCCAGGAGCCGCCCCTCCTGTTCCCACTGGGCCAGCTTGTGGTGAGCCTCGTTGGGCCGGGCGCTGGGGCAGAGCATTTTCGCCCGGTAAAAGCGGAAAAATTCTTCAGGATTGCTTTTGTAAAACGAATGGCTTAAAATAGTCTCCGGGGGATAGGCCCACTCCTGGCGGTACAGCCCGCCGGTGCTGCGGAAGTCGGGAATACCGGACTCCGTGGATACTCCGGCGCCGCCGAAAAAGACGATTTTTTTCGCTGCGTCGGTCCATTCCTTCAGGGTTTTGACTGCATCGTTCATGAAGATCCCCCCATTTTTGTTATAAGGAAGTCGGCTATGAATATTCAGATCTTTGGCGCCTCCAAGTCCTTTGAAACGAAGAAGGCAGAACGCTGGTTCAAGGAGCGGCGCATCAAATACCAATATATTGATATACTTTCAAAAGGATTATCACCCCGGGAGTACAGTTCCGTCAAGCAGAAAGTTGGCTTTGAGGCTCTGGTGAACACAAAATGCCGGGCCTATGAGGAACTGTATATGGCCTATATCACCCCGGATGCCCGGGAGGAAAAGCTGCTGGCGTACCCGGAGCTGTTCAACACGCCCATCGTCCGCAACGGCAAGGAGGCAACTGTTGGATACTGCCCGGACGTCTGGGCAAAGTGGGAATAAAAAGCGGCCGTGAAGGGAGCGTACCCATGAAAAACCGTTCTTTGCGGCAAAGCCGGCCCTTCCGGTTTTGCGGGCTGATGGTCCATCGGTATCTCAAGCACAATGTGGCGGCCCAGAGCGCGGCCCTGGCGTTTTACCTGCTGTTTATGCTCTTCCCCTTCCTGATCTTCGTCAGCGCTCTGCTGGGCCTGCTGCGGCTGGATGTGGCGGGGGTGCTGACGGCGCTGCGGGAGTTTCTTCCCACGGAGGTGCTGGACCTGGTGGAGATGTACCTGACCCATGTGACCCGGAATCCCAGCCTGCGGCTGATGGTGTTCGGCCTGGTGTTCTCCCTCTTTTTCCCCATGCGGGCGGCCAACGCGCTGATGAACGCAGTGCGCACGGCCTATCACCTGGGCCCTTCCGTGGGGCTGCGGCAGTGGATCAAGGTGCTGATCTACACCGTGACGCTGCTGGCGGCCGTGATATTGACCCTGGCGCTGATGACCTTCGGCCAGCGGGCGCTGCGGTATGCGGTGGTCCGCTTTGACCTGCCGGAATTTGCGGCGGTGCTTTGGGTGCGGCTGCGGTTTCCTGTGGCGGCGGCAGCGGGCTTTTTCGCCCTGTTTATGCTCTATGAACTGGCGCAGGATACTCCGCAGCCTCTCAGGAATATCTGGCCGGGGACCCTTTTCTCCCTGGCGGCGTGGATGGCTTTGAGCTGGCTATACGCCTGGTACGCGGACCATCTTTCCCATTATTCCCTGCTCTATGGGTCCCTGGGGGCCGTCATTGTGGTGCTGATCTGGCTGGAGCTCACCGCCGCGACCCTCATCATGGGGGCGGAGATGAACGGCGTGCTGATCAGTATGCGCAGGGAGCGGCAGAGCTCGGATGCGGCCGGATGATTTACAAAACGTTTACGCCCATGGGACCCATGCTGTGCTAAAATATGATTTGACATATAAAACCATGTGAAAGGAACCAATTTATGGAAGAAAAACTGCGGGAATACGCAAAATTGCTGGCTGAGGTGGGCCTGAATGTCCAGAAGGGGCAGACGGTGGTCGTCTCCAGCCCTGTGGAGTGCGCCCATTTCGCGCGGCTGTGCGCCGATGCCGCTTATGACGCCGGCTGCCGGGAAGTGGTGATGAACTGGAGCGACGATCATCTCAGCCGGCAGAAGTATCTGCGGGCGGACAGCAGCGTATTTGATGAGGTCACCGCCTGGCGGGAGGCGTATTTCACCCACTATGCCGAGATGGGCGCGGCCTATCTGGCCATTGCCGCCACAGATCCGGAGACACTGAAGGGCGTGGACCCTGACCGGCTGGTGCGGGCGCAGAAGTCCGGCTCCGTCATGCGGAAGGTCTTTGACCGGCTGCAGATGAGCAACGGCTTCCCCTGGTGCATCGCCTCCGTGCCCATCCCCTCCTGGGCCAAGACCGTGTTCCCGGAACTGCCGGAGGACGAGGCCATGACCAAGCTGTGGGACGCGATTTTTGAGACTGTCCGTATCAAGGGCGACGGCAGCGCCGTGGCGGCATGGCGGCAGCACCTGGATACCCTGGGGCGCCGGAAGGAGAAACTGAACACCCTGCATTTCAAGTCCCTGCGCTATACCAACAGCCTGGGCACCGACCTGACCATTGAACTGCCGGAGGATCACCTGTGGGCTGCCGGCAATTCCACGATGAAAAACGGCGTGGAGTTCGTGGCCAATATGCCCACGGAGGAGATCTTCACCGCGCCGCTGAAGACCGGCATCAACGGCGTGGTCTACGCCGCACTGCCCTTGGTGAACGACGGCAACATCATCGACAAATTCCACTTTGTCATCCGGGAGGGCAAGATCGTGGAGGCCCACGCGGAAAAAGGCGAGGAATTCCTGAAGGCCGCCATCAGTGTGGACGAAGGGGCCAGCTATTTCGGTGAGGTGGCCCTGGTGCCATATGACAGCCCCATCTCCAATCAGAAGATCCTGTTTTACAACACCCTGTTTGATGAGAACGCCTCCTGCCACCTGGCCTTTGGCGAGGCGTATCCCGAGTGCATCGTGGGCGGCGAGTCCATGACCCGGGAAGAGGTCCAGGCCCACGGCCTGAACTACTCCCTGACCCATGTGGACTTCATGGTGGGCACGGCTGACCTCTCCATCGTGGGCACCACCCATGACGGCCAGAAGATCCCTGTGTTCGTGGACGGCAACTTTGCCATCTGATCTGAATACACGTTCAAATTCAATATGGAAAGAGAGAGTATTCCTATGATTTCCAAACCGAACATTGATGAAAGCGTCCTCCTTTGCCCCGGTGCCGCCGTTGTGGGTGACGTGACCCTGGGCAAGGGTGTCAGTATCTGGTTCAACGCGGTCCTGCGGGGAGACGAGGGCGCCATCACCGTGGGTGAAAACACCAACATTCAGGACTGTGCCGTACTTCATGAGGAGACCCATGTGGGTGCCGGCTGCACCATTGGCCACGGTGCCATCGTCCACGGCTGCACCGTGGGAGACAATGTGCTTATCGGCATGGGGGCCACCGTGCTCAACGGCGCGAAGATCGGCGACAACTGCATTGTGGGTGCCGGCGCCCTGGTCACCGGCAAGATGGATGCTCCTGCCGGTTCCATGATCTTAGGCAGCCCTGCCAAGGTAGTCCGCCCCCTGACGGAGGCGGAGATCGAGGGGAATCGGGAATCCGCCCGGGGCTACTGCCATGTGGCGCGGGAGTACCAGGAGTGACACGAGCGGTTAGAGCCGATGAAAGGAATCTGAACTATGGATTTTAACAGGCAGACTGTCAAATCTCTGCTGCTGGTCGTCTGCGGCGGCATCGCCTTTTACGCGGCGGTGATGCGCCTTTCTGTCGTGGCCCACGCTGTGGGCTGGCTGTTGGGGATCTTCGCACCGCTGCTGCTGGGCTGCGCCATCGCTTTCATTCTCAATGTGCCCATGCGGGCGATCGAGCGCCACATTCTGCCCCGGGGGAAGAAAAACGGCAGACTGCGCCGCCCCGCGGCGCTGCTGCTGACGATCCTGGCTGTGGCGGCAGTGCTGACGCTGGCGGGGCAAGTGATCGTGCCCGGTGTGAAGGCGGCGGTGCTGTCTGTTGCCGCCCAGGCCCCGGACGCCTTTGAAGAGCTGCGGGCCTTTATCCTGCGCTTCCAGGTGTACCTCCCCCAGGCGGCGGAGGAGATCGCAGGCCTTTCCATCGACTGGGAGAGTCTTACGGAAAAGGCTGTGAGGCTGGCCCAGAACTGGGGCAAGGGCCTCATCGTCTCCGGCGGTGGACTGGTCAGCGGTATCGTCTCCGGCGTGACCACCTTTTTGATCGGACTGATCTTTGCCATTTACATCCTGCTGCAAAAGGAAAAGCTGGCCGGACAGGGCCGCCGCCTGTGCTATGCCCTGCTGCCGGAGTCGGCGGCGGACACGCTGCTGGAGATCCTGCGGCTCAGTGAACGGACCTTTTCCAGCTTCCTCTCCGGCCAGTGCCTGGAGGCGGTGATTTTGGGCACGCTGTTTACCGTGGTCATGACAGCGCTTCGCTTCCCTTATGCCCTTTTGGTGGGGGTGCTGATCGCGCTGACGGCCCTGATCCCCATTGTGGGGGCATTCATCGGTTGCGCGGTGGGGGCGCTTTTGATGCTGGTGAACGACCCCTGGCAGGCGCTGTGGTTCATCGTGCTGTTTTTGATCCTCCAGCAGATCGAGGGCAACCTCATCTATCCCCATGTGGTGGGCTCCTCTGTGGGGCTGCCCTCCATCTGGGTGCTGGCGGCGGTGACAGTGGGTGGAAGTCTGATGGGCATTGTGGGAATGTTGGTGTTCATCCCGCTGTGCAGCGTTCTCTACACGCTGCTGCGCCGGCTGATCCGCAAACGGCTGAAGGAAAAGCAGATCCCCGCCGATAAATGGCGGGACCCGCCGAGAACATAAAAAAGGGAGACCGTGCGTCGCACGGTCTCCCTTGGGTTTTGCTTCAGTTTCTT
>CAZFJB010000097.1:0-5244 GCA_964519775.1 uncultured Oscillibacter sp. | reverse complement strand
CCGGCGGCCAAGGCGGCCAAATTGCAGCCTGTGGAAGCCCTGCGGGCGGATTGATAAGGAGTGTGGATATGAAAAAAAGAATTTGTACCTGGCTCTTGGCGGTGACGATGCTCTCGTCCCTGCTGACGGTGCCCGCCGGGGCGGCCTCCACCGCGCGGTTTTCCGATGTGTCTGACAGCTACACCGCCACGGCGGTGGAGACACTGCGGCTCATGGGCGTGCTGGACGGCTACGGTGACGGCACCTTCCGCCCCGGCACCATTTTGAACCGGGCCCAGTTCTGCAAAATGGCGGTCTACGCCATGGACGGCAGCGGGGAGCTGGGCCGGTATTCCACGGTGACCATCTTCCCGGATGTAAAGCCCAGCCACTGGGCAGCGTCCTACATCAACATGGCCGCTAAAAAGGGCATCATCGCCGGCTATGCCGACGGAAAATTCAAACCGGACCAGAGCGTCACCGCCGGTCAGGCGGTCACCATCCTCATGCGGGGCTTGGGCTATAAGGATGAGGACATGGGCGGCGTGTGGCCCCAGAGCTACATGGCCGAGGCGGAGACCTGCGGTCTGCTCAAGTCCACCGGCATCACCTCCGCCTACGCGGGGCTGACCCGGGCCCAGGCGGCGCGGCTGTTCATGAACCTGTTTGAGGCCAAGGGGGGGAAAGGCACCGCCCTGTTCAGCTACAGCGTGGGCAAGGATGAAGTGTACCTCACCGCGGTGGACGGCGGCAAGGGCACCATGACAGCCGGCGGCACGGCTTACGACATGGCCCACCCGGTGACCTCCACCACGCTCATCGGCTCCAAGGGCCGGGTGGTCCTCAACAGCGCCGGGGAGATCCTGACCTTCCTGCCGGTGACCGGCAGCGGCGGCGTGTCCAACGCGGCGGTGATCATCGGTTCCGGGAACGCCTCCGCCAGCCTCAGCTCTCTGGCGGGCAGCAGCAATTATAATATCTACAAAAACGGTCTGCCTGCCACGGCGGCGGATCTGAAGCGCTACGACGTGGCCACCTATTCCGCCGCCACCAACTCCATTATCGTGTGCGACACCCGGTTGGCCGCCTATTATGAGGACTGCGCGCCCTCTGCCTCTGCCCCCGCCACCATCACGGTGCTGGGCGGCATGAAGTTCAACGTGCTGCCCACAGCGGTGGACTCCCTGGGCAAGCTGAAGCCCGGCAAGCAGATCGTGCTGTTGCTGACGGCGGACGGCCAGGTGGCCGGCGCGGTCAGCGCCGAGGACGGCACGGCCCGGGGCAATGCCCTGGCGGTGGTATCCGACAGCGGAAAGGTCCAGATGATCTGCGGCGGCGCCCTTATGGATCTCAGTGTCAGCGGCAGCGGCTATGAGGGGAAGGTGGTGAGCCTTTCCAGCAGCAAGACCGGCACCCAGGCGGTGAAGGTGAATCTGAGCAGCATCTCCGGCGGCGCCAGCGGCGATCTGGATGTGCAGAAGCGGACCCTGGGCGGCCGAAAGCTGACAGACAACGTGATGATCTTCAGCGGCGGCAGCCTGGTGGGCCTGGAGGAACTGAGCCGCTACGGCGTCAGCGCCGGCCGGATCAGCTATGCCCGCACCAACTGGGCGGGGGAGATCGACCTCATTGCCATCAACGGCAGTCTCAGCGGTGATCTGATCTTCGGCCGGACCGTGGTCCACAGCAGTTCCAGCGAGCGCTGGGAGTGGTATGCCGGCTATGGCGAGAACGCGCAGAAGACCGAAGCCAACGGCCATTATGACGACGGCGTGTGGATCTGGAACGATGGCTGCGGCCCCTACGCCGCGCAGCAGGATGGCGTCAACGGTCATTGGGTGAGATCCTCCTCTCAGACCATCTCCATCGAAACGGCCAATAAGACCTACGGCCCCATCAACAGCGGCAACGCTGTCAGCACCGGTACCTTCGTGGCGGTGGGGCTGAATAAGGCACAGACTGCCTTTACCAGCTTCTCTACCCTCAGCAAGCTGAGCAATGTGTCCTCCGGCGCATGGATCGGAGACAGCGCTGTCAACTTCGGCAGCCGCACCTATGAGGTGCCTGCTGACGTTCAGTGCTACAACGCCGACACCGGAAAGTGGATGACCCTGGACGCTGCCAGGGACTATGCCGGCACCATGAACCTCTATATCTATGAGGGCGCGGTGCGCATCGTGGAGGTAAAGGCGTAACCACACAAAATGAAAACACGCCCCATGTCAATGGCATGGGGCGTGTTTTTGCGGAAAATAGTACCCGTATGGCGGCACATACGGGTACTATTTGTATTATTTCGACAGGATTATACGATTTGGAACAGATAAAACTTCAAATAGTCAGTTTCCTCCACACCCCAGAGGATGGGATGGTCACAGCTTTGCTGCCGCGCTTCGATCTGCCGGAGCTGCACCCCGGCATCGTGAGCGGCGTCCCGGAGCATGGCCTCGAACTTTTCCGCCGTGGCGAAATGGGAGCAGGAGCAGGTAGCCAGATAACCGCCCCGGGGCAGCAGCCGCATGGCCCGGTAGTTGATCTCCTTGTAGCCGGTGATGGCGTTGGCCACGGTTTTGCGGCTCTTGGTGAAGGCGGGCGGGTCCAGGATGATGAAGTCGTATTTCATGGGCTCTTTTTCCAACTGGGGCAGCAGGTCAAACACGTTGGCCGCCACGCAGTCCATCACCTCCAGCCCATTCCGGGTGACATTGGCCCGGGCCATTTCCACAGCGGATCCTGACACGTCCACCGCTGTGACGTGTTTCGCCCCGCCTTTTGCGGCGTTGAGCGCGAAGGAGCCGGTGTGGGTGAAGCAGTCCAGCACCGTTTTTCCCGCCGCCAGACGGCTGACGGCACGGCGATTGTACTTCTGATCCAGAAAGAAGCCGGTTTTCTGGCCGTTTTCCACATCCACCAGGTACTTCACGCCATTTTCCGCGATCTCAACCACCGGGCTCTCCGGCGGCGTTTCGCCGGGGAGAACATACCAGCCCTTGCCCTGGGGTAGTCCCTCTTTTTCCCGGAGGGCCACGTCGTTGCGCAGGAACACGCCCCGGATGGGCTGGCCGTCCCGCCGCAGAATGTCCACCAGGGCGGGCAGCAGCGTATCCTGAATGGCCTCCATGCCCACAGACAGCACCTGCACGCTCAGCAGATCATGGAATTTGTCCACCGTCAGGCCGGGAAAGGCATCCGCCTCTCCGAAGATGACCCGGCAGGCGTCCAGATCCACCGGGTCCATGACGGACTTTCGGTACTCCCAGGCCCATTGCAACTTTCGCCGCCAAAAGGCCTCGTCAAAGCGGTCGTTGGCGTTGCGGGAGATGAGCCGCACCCGGATCTTGGAGTGCTGAGAGAGGAACCCGGTGCCTAAATACCGGCCCTTTTTGCTCACCACGTCCACCAGATCGCCGTTTTCGGTCTCGCCCTCCGTGTTCAGGATCTCCGCGTCATACACCCAGGGGTGGCCCCGCAAAATGGCGGCCTCCGCCTTGGGAGTGATGGTATAAATGGGATAGCCCCGGTCCGCTTTCATGGCATTGCTCCTTTGCGTTTGATTTTATTTCCGGGACAGTATAGCACAACCATCGGAAAAACACCATAGGATAGAGCAAGATTTGTATGGGAGGGATCTGGATGCCCATTCTTTTTTTGAGTCCGTCCACCCAGGACTGGAACCCCTACGTCACCGGCAGCGGCAGCGAGGAATACTGGATGAACCGGATCGCCGATGCCATGGAGCCCTATCTCCGTTCCAGCGGCATCCGCTTTCGCCGCAACGACCCCGGCGCTTCGGCAGGGGCCGCCATCCGGCAGGCCAACAGCGGCTATTATGATTTTTACCTGGCCCTTCACTCCAACGCCATCGGCAATGGGGAGCCTCAGACCACTGCCCGGGGCATCATCGCCTTTTACTATCCCGGCAGCGCCGGGGGAGAGCGGGGAGCAGGACTGATCGCGCGGCGGCTCCGGGAGATCTATCCCCTGCCGGACCGGGTGACCACCCGGCCCACCACCGCCCTGGGGGAGGTGTCCCGGTCCCGGTTCCCGGCGGTGTTGGCGGAGATCGGGTATCACGACAACGTGGCCGATGCCCAGTGGGTGGAGGGCCATGTGGAGGCCATCGCCCGGCAGTTGACCCAGGCCATGACGGATTATTTCGGCCTGCCCTTCATTGCCCCCATGGAGCCGGAGCGGGGCACCGTCCGGGTGGATTTCGGCACGCTGAATCTGCGGAGCACACCGTCCTCCTCCGGCACGATCATCGCCAATCTGCCCAACGGCGCCGCCGTCACGGTCTGCGGAGAGTGGGAGGGGTGGTATGTGGTGGAGTATAACGGTCAGGTCGGATATGCCGCCGCGGCTTTCATCGACACATAAAAAGCAAGGCCAAATTTACGGCAAATGACTTGACATAACACCCACTTCTGATTAAACTATATAGGGATCATTGTAGGCGGCAAAGGGGTGCCGCCTGGTTGTGTTCTAAACCGTACCGGCTTGCCCTGCGGTGAGTCGGGCGGTACATTTTATGGTGTTTTGCCCCTGTGGGGCCGCCAAAAGTAAGCAAGAAGGAAGGATCACAGTTTATGCATACCATCATCGTCGGCGCCATCGCCGCGTTGGTCAGCGCTGTGGTGTTCTTCCCCCTCGGAATCGTCTATCGGAAAAAGGTATCTGAAAAAGAGATCTCCAGCGCCGAAGAAGAAGGCCGGCGCATTGTCAACGAAGCCATCAGAAGCGCCGAGACCAAGAAGAAAGAAGCGCTGCTGGAGGCCAAGGAGGAGATCCTGAAAAGCCGCGCTGACTACGAGAAGGAAGAAAAATCCCGCAGAGCCGACCTGCAAAGACAGGAAAATCGTTTACAGCAGAAGGAAGAAAATCTGGACCGCAAGGTGGAGGCCATTGAGAAGAAGGAAGACTCTCTGGCTCAGAAGCACGCGGCCATGGAAAAGGAACAGGAGGAGATCCGCACCATCAAGCAGAGCCAGACGGCGATGCTGGAGAAGATCTCCGGCTTCACCGCGGAGGAGGCAAAGGATTACCTCATCCAGCAGGTGGAGAGCGAAGTGACACACGAGACTGCCCTCAAGATCAAAGAGGTGGAGTCCCGCATGAAGGAAGAGTGTGAGTCCCGCGCCCGGGAAGTGGTGGCCCAGGCCATCCAGCGCTGCGCCGCTGACTCCGTGGCTGAACTGACCGTCAGTGTGGTCCCCCTGCCCAATGACGAGATGAAGGGCCGCATCATCGGCCGTGAGGGCCGCAACA
>CAZFJB010000096.1:0-5246 GCA_964519775.1 uncultured Oscillibacter sp. | reverse complement strand
ACTACATTTGTGTACCCTTTGCCTGGCTGGTCCGTCTGTTCTATAACCTGACGGGTTCCTATGGTGTGGCTCTGATCCTGTTCACCCTGGTCATCAAACTCATCATGCTGCCCTTCCAGGTCAAATCCAAGAAGAGCATGCTGCGGATGAACCGTGTGTCCGGCCAGATGCAGGAGATTCAAAAGCGTTACGCCAACAATCAGGCCAAGATGAATGAGGAGATCCAGAAGCTCTATGCCGAAGAGGGTGTCAACCCCATGAGCGGCTGCCTCTGGAGCTTTATTCCCCTCCCCATCCTCATCGCTCTGTACTCCATCATCCGCCAGCCCATCACCCATTTCATGATGCTCTCCAAGGAGGCTCTTGAGACCCTCATCACCACCGTCACCAACGCCGGTGTGGATATGAGCAGCATCGTGATGCTGGACAAGACCGGCGCTGTCGCCATGAAAGACGGTTTCACCCAGCTCAGCTCCTACGGCCAGATCAACCTGGTGAAGATGGTCCAGGAGCTGAACCTGCCCACACCTGAGGGCTGGTTCAACATGAACTACAATTTCATCGGCCTGGACCTGACCACCAATCCCTGGGACGCGGTGAAGAACTTCCAGTTTAGCTGGGCAGCCATCGGTCTGATCCTGATCCCCATTCTGGCCGGTCTCTCCCAGCTCCTGTTCAGCAAGATCAGCATGAAGGGTCAGTCCAACGACGCCTCCGCCGCTACCATGAAGTCCATGATGTATATGATGCCCCTGATGAGCGTCTACATCGCCTTCATCATGCCCGCGGCTCTGGGCGTGTACTGGATTGCCCAGAGCGTGTTCTCCCTGATCCAGGAGATCTTCATGAACAAGACCCTCAACGCCAAGTTGGAGGCGGAAGAGGAAGAGCGCTACCAGGCCCGCCAGGCCGACCGCCAGAAGCGTATGGAGGAAGGCCGCCGTATGCAGCAGGAGCAGGCGGAGCAGCAGAAGAAAAAGACGCTGCGGGAAAAGCAGCAGGCCGCCCAGGATGCCAAGGCCGCCAAGGCTGCCAAAGCCGCCACCAGCACCACCGAAGCCGGCCGAGTGGGAGACCGCCCCTATGCCCGGGGCCGTGCCTACAAGGCGGATCGTTATGACGAAACAAAATAAGGAGCCGTTATGAGACAGTTTATTGATGTAACGGGCAAGACGGAGGATGAGGCCATCAGCCGTGCCCTGGAACAGCTGAAGCTGGATCGGGATGACGTGTCCGTTGAGATCCTGGAGCGGGCCAAGGCCGGCTTCCTTGGTCTAGGAAGCTGCCCTGCCAAGGTCCGTGTTAGCTATGGTGAGGAGGACGAGGTCGTTGAGACGATCTCCAAGACCGAGCCAGTCCGGGAGACAAAGCCCCAGACTGAAAAGAACAAGGCCCCCCGCCAGGAAAAGAAGACTGAAAAGCCCCAGCGCCGGGAAGAGCCTGTGAAAAAGGAAATGCCCAAGGCGGAGCCTCAGGCCGTAAAGGCGCCGGAGGATCTGGGCGAGGAAGTCAACGACGAGCGTGCCCAGGAGATCCGCAAATTCCTTTTCGGTCTGCTCTCTCAGATGGAAGTCCAGGCGGAAGTCAAGGTCTATCTCCCCGAAAAGGGCCGCTATAAGGTCTTTTTGGAGGGACAGGGCCTGGGTGCCATCATCGGCCGCCGGGGCGAGACGCTGGATGCCATCCAGCAGCTCACCAGCTACTCTGTGAACCGCACCGGCAGCCGTGTCCGCATCCAGTTAGACGCGGAGAACTACCGTGCCAAGCGGGAGCAGAGCCTGGAGCGCCTGGCCAACAAGGTGGCGGCCAAGGTGGTCAAGTACCGCCGCAGCGTCACCCTGGAGCCCATGAACGCCTATGAGCGCCATGTGATCCACACGGCGCTGCAGGAGGTCCCCGGTGTCACCACCTATTCCACCGGCGTGGACCCCAACCGCCGGGTCATCGTGGCCTTCGACCGGGAGAAGAAGTAACGCTTCCGGCTATCGACCATCAAATGAAAAGGACGCTGATGCAAATCAGCGTCCTTTTTATATTTATAAAAGTGAAAAAGGGAAAAGCAGGGGGGAATTCTCTCTGCTCCCGCAGGGGGCATTCCCATGCCAGGGACATGGGGCGCATTCTTTTCTGGAAAAGAACTCGCTCCATACCCCGGAAGAAAAGCACTGGGGCGTTTCGACTCGCCCCAGACCCCCAACGACACAAAGGGGCGGGGCGGCGGCCCCTCCACCTTGGATTCCCCTCCCGGGGTTTTCCCAACGCTGTCAGAAATCGTGGCGGCCGCCGCATAAAATGCCTAAGTTCTCCAAAAGAGTCACAATGGCCTCAATTTTCTGAAAACAGCTCTCATCACTCAGTGTTTCGTCCACCAAAATTGTCCGGATACGCAAGAGTGCCCGTCCGGCGGCATCCGATACCAAACAGCGGTAAAAATCTTTCAAGTATTCCTGTTCCATAGATCTCTTCCTGTGTGATATTTACCTTATATAAGGATAACCTTTAATAAGGTAAATCTCAACCAGTGGTATCCCTGTTAAAATATATTTTAGCAGGGGAGGGGTCTTATGAGCGAACCAAAAAGCATCATCAGCTATCAAACAGCGGAATACGGCCATATAAAAGTCACCCTTGCGAAGGTCATGGATGCGCAAAAAATCACCCGTAATCGTCTGCGGACTTTGACAAGTGTCAAATATGACGTGATCGACCGCTATTATAAAGGCGAGGATGTTGCGCTGGTGGATCTGGACTTTCTTGCAAAGGTTTGCTATACCTTGAATTGCCAGATATCAGATCTTCTGGAATATGAAAAGCCATAAATAAACAGGAGGGCATTGCCCTCCTGTTTATTTTATATATTCGGTAGTGTCGTCCAATCCCGGGGGAGTTTCCAAAGAGGGGGACTACAGTCCCCCTGCTTCTTGCACGGAAACCATGCGGCTTTCAAATGTTTGATTATGAATAGATATTAAACCACAACAAAGAACTTGATGAGGAACAGCGCGGAGATCACATAGGTCAGAACGCTGACCTCCTTGGCCTTGCCGGAGAGGACCTTCACAAAGCTGTAGGAGATCAGGCCCAGGCCGATGGCGTGGCCGATGGAGCCGGAGATGGGCATACCGATCAGCATAATGGCCACCGGCAGCATCTGGTCCATATCGTCGAAGTTCACGTTCTTCAGGCCCTGGAGCATCAGCACGCCCACATAGATCAGGGCCGCGGAGGTAGCGGCGCCGGGGATGATGGCGGCGATGGGGGCCAGGAAGATGCAGGCCAGGAACAGCACAGAGGTGGTCAGCGCCGTCAGACCGGTGCGGCCGCCGGCTTCCACGCCGGAGGCAGACTCGATGAAGGTGGTAACGGTGGAGGTACCGGTAGCGGCGCCGGCAATGGTGCCGATGGCATCGGAGAGCAGGGCCTCCTTCATGTTGGGCATCTCGCCCTTCTCATTGACCATGCCGGCCCGGGAGGCGGTGCCCACCAGGGTGCCGATGGTGTCGAACATATCGATCATGCAGAAGGTGATGACCAGGGTGATGGCGGTGAACCAGCCGATGTTCACAAAGCCGGCAAAGTCAAACTTGAAGAAGGTAGTGGACATCATGTCGCCGAAGGGAGGCATCCAGCTTGCGCCCTTCAGACCCACAAAGGGATTGACACCCAGGAACAGGAAGCTGCCCGCCCAGTAGATGACAGAGGAGAAGAGCATACCGATCAACACGGCGGCCTTCACGCCCTTCTTGGCCAGCACCACCATGACAAAAACGCCCAGGAAAGCGGTGATGACCGTGAGGACCATGGTGTTGTAGCCCACGTCGCCCATATTGCCTTTGATGATGCTGGGGGTCAGAGCTCCGAAGAAGTCCCGCATCATATAGAAGGGGCTGGAGAAGCCGTTGCCCTCAGCATAGATGCCGATGTTGGAGCCAAGGCCCACGTTCATCAGCATCAGACCGATGGCGGGGGCAATGCCGTACCGCACGCCCAGAGGGATCGCCTCCACGATCTTCTCCCGGATGTTGAGAACAGAGAGGACCAGGAACACGATACCTTCCACCAGAATGATGGTCAGGCCCGCCTGGAAGGCATTTTCATACTCCGTGCCATTGATGGCGGCAATGTTGGCCACCACCACGGCGAAAAAGCTGTTGAGGCCCATGCCAGGTGCCATGACAAAGGGCTTGTTGGCCATAAACGCCATGCACATGGTGCCGATAGCGGAGGCAATGCAGGTGGCCAGGAACACACCGTTCCACAGCGGGGTCCCGGCGGCAAAGTTGGTCAGCAGATTGGGGTTCAGGGCGATGATGTACGCCATCGTCATGAAGGTGGTGAGACCGGCCAGCAGCTCTGTTTTGACTGTGGTGCCGTTCTCCTTCAGCTTAAAGAATTTTTCCATCATGTTCTCCTTTCTTTTTCACACAAAAGACATTCTTTATCATACAAAATCCCATCGGAAAATGCAAGGTATGACACTCTATGACTTTTATAAAAAAACGCACCGAACTTTGGATATATTTACGAAATCAGACGAAAAGGGCGTGGCCGGACCGCCACGCCCTTTGGTTTTTTGATTCAGACTGCCTTTTCGGCGCGCTCCGCGCTCCGAAGCCAGAACAAAGTCAGCGCCGCCGGGATCAAACTGATCAGGATCCCCTCCCGCCGACATCCCGTCCGCCAGAGCAGACAAACTGCCAACACGCCCATGTGGAAAAACAGCAGCGTCAGGCCATAGATCCGCATCCGGGGCCGGTGGCTCTCCTGGCGTTCCAGCCGGACTTTTACCCAGGCGTCCACAAACTGCCGGAGATTGTTGGTGGAAAAAATGGTAGAGCAGGGGTAGCCCCGGCCATCGGCAAATACCGCCCACTGAAACGCCATGGCAAAGACACAGAGGAAAATGCCCGCGTCCTCCATGCCCTCTGGCAGAAGATAGCAGATCACAGCGGCCAGCCCGTCCAGCGCGGCGGCCCAGCCCCGCAGATCCCGGTCCAGCCGCCCCGGCAGGAACGATGCCAGAAACAGCGACAAAACATACACGGCGGCCGTGCACAGCCGCAAAAGAGACTTTTGAAGATCCCCCTGGGCGGCGCCGGTGAAGATCTCAATGAGATTCACTGTGATCGCGGAGGCGAACCGCCCAAACCGCAGTATAGCATAGGCACCAAAGCACCCGCCGGTCAGCGCCATGCAAAGGTGCGCCCGTAGCTTGTGTTCCTCTTCCATGGAACCCCTTCTTTCGT
>CAZFJB010000095.1:0-5313 GCA_964519775.1 uncultured Oscillibacter sp. | reverse complement strand
ACCCGGCCAAGCGGAGCTTTCAGGCCATCCGCATCGCCGTCAACGGCGAGCTGGATGCCCTGCCGCCGATGCTCTCCGGCGCCATTGACCATCTGAACCCCGGCGGCCGCCTGGCTGTCATCACCTTCCACTCCCTGGAGGACCGCATCGTCAAGCGGGCCTTTCAGGAGGCGGCGAAGGGCTGCACCTGTCCGCCGGAATTTCCGGTGTGCGTCTGCGGCAACAAGCCCAAGGCCCGCCTGGTGACACGGAAGCCCATCGTCTCCGGGGCGGAGGAACTGGAGGAAAACAGCCGTGCCCGCAGCGCCAAGCTCCGGGTAGTGGAGCGGCTGGACCCATTTGACCTGTAAGGGGACGACCCCTTTGAATTGACTGAAAAGGAGGGAATCGCATGGCGGCAGCAGCCAGAGAATACCGTTACGCACACCGTGATCTCGCGACCAACGGCAATCTGGCCCGGGATCTGGACTGGGCAGTCCGGGAACGGGAGCTGGACCACGCCGGCGAGGCCCCCCGGCATCTGGAGACCCACGCGGCCCAAAAGGTCCGCCGGGAGGAAGCCCTGGCGCGGGAACGGCAGCACGTCTCCCCCCTGACGCTGCTGGGCGGCGCGGTACTGGCCGCCGCGGCGGTGTGCCTGCTGCTGAGCTATGTGCGGCTCACCACTCTGGCGGCGGACACCGTGGCGCTGCGGACGGAACTGACGGCCCTTCAGGCGGAAAACGTGAGCCTGACGGCCCAGCATGAGCAGATGTTCGACATGGCTACCGTAAAGGAACGGGCCTCCGCCGCCGGGATGCGCAAGCCCGCCAGTACCCAGGTGACCTATCTGGATCTGGCCAGTGAGGACAGCGTTACCGTTTACCGGACGGAGGAGCCCAGTGTTCTGAGCCGTGTCCTCACCTCCCTGCATCACGGCGTATACTCCGTCGTGGAATATTTTGACTGATCTGACAATATGGTAAGACACAGCGGGGAGTGAGAAGCCGGCGCCTTCTTGCTCCCCTTCTTTGCTGTTTTGCTGAATGGACCCTGAAAGGAGAACCCTCATGGCGATGAATCCCCGGAGAAAAAGCGACGCCGCCCGGCGGGCCAACCAGATCGTCCGCAGCCGGACGGTGCTGGTGATGCTGCTTCTGGGCGTGGCCGCTTTCGCGCTGCTGTTCTGGCGGCTTTACCAGCTTCAGATCCTTCAGCATGACGAGCTTCAGGAGCGGGCCATTGAGCAGCAGACCCGCAGCTCGGTGGTCAGTGCCTCCCGGGGGACCATCTATGACCGGAATCTCAACACCCTGGCCATCTCCGCCACGGCGGAGACGGTGAACATCTCCCCCATGCGGATCGCGGAATTTGTGGAGAACCAGAAACTGGATCAGGAGGAGTCCGCCAAAAAGGCCGCCGCCAGCGGAGAGCGCTACAACCCGCCTGTCCTGCGGGATCAGACGTACATCGCCCGGGGCCTGAGCCGCATCCTGGATGTGGATCAGGAAGCCCTGGAAGAGCGGATGAAAAAGACGAATTATGACTACTGGACCGTGAAAAAGCGGACGGAGCAGACGGTTTCCGACGAGGTGCGCCGCTTTATCAACGGCGAGATCGACCCGGAGGGCAGCGAGATCCCGGAGGGACAGCGGGTGAAGCTCCAGGGCGTGTGGCTGGAGCCGGACTCCAAGCGGTACTATCTCTATGGGTCCCTTGCCTCCAGCGTGCTGGGCTTTGTCAATACCGACGGTGTTGGCAGTGTGGGCCTGGAATCCAAGTATGACGACACCCTTACCGGCACCGCCGGCTATACCATCAGCGCCCGGAATGCAGCCGGGTCCGAACTGCTCTACAACTATGAGCAGATGTTTGACGCGGAGGACGGCAGCAGCCTGCTTCTGACGCTGGACGCCAACGTGCAGCTCAGCCTGGAGAACGGGCTGGAGAATATGCTCAAGAAATATGGGGCCAAAAACGGCGGCACCGGCATCGTCATGGACGTGAACTCCGGCGCCATCATCGCCATGGCCTCATACCCCAACTATGATCTGAACGAACCCGGCGTTTTGTTTGACGATGCCCTGCAAAGCAAGCTGGAGACGGAACTTTCCAAGATCGACGCCAACCGCTCCAAATACGACTCGGAGGAGGCGTATGCCGAGGCCCGGTCCAATGCCATCAACACCGCCGTGCAGACCCAGTGGCGCAACAAGTGCATTGACTCCACCTATGAGCCCGGTTCCACCTTCAAGCCCATCACCCTGGCGGCGGCGCTGGAAGAGGGAAAGGTGACGAAAAACTCCACCTTCTACTGCTCCGGCTCCACCCGCGTCCAGGGCTGGGATAAGGCCATCTACTGCTCCAATCATTACGGTCACGGCAGCCAGACCCTGATCGAGGCTGTGGGCCACTCCTGCAACCCGGCATTTATCGACATGGGATTGAAGGTGGGCACGGAGACCTACTACCAGTACCTCCGGTCCTTCGGACTGATGGATAAAACGGACATCGACATGATCGGCGAGGTGAAGGGTATTTTCTCCGATGAAAAGACCTTCAACTCCCAGGTGGTGTCTCTGGCGTCCTATTCCTTCGGCCAGACCTTCAACGTGACCCCCATCGAGTTGATCCGGGCCCAGGCGGCCTGTGTCAACGGCGGGTATCTCTATGAGCCCTACATCGTGGAACAGGTGCTGGATGAGGACGGCAATGTCCTCTCCCAGCACGATACCACCCCCATCCGTCAGGTCATCAGCGAGGAGACCTCCGCCATCGTGCGGGAGGCGCTGGAATATGTGGTGGCGGAGGGCAGCGGCAAAAACGGACAGGTGGCGGGCTACCGCATCGGCGGCAAGACCGGCACAGCGGATAAGACCGGTAGCAAGACCAACGACAATCCCAAGGGTGACGTGGTCGTCTCCTTTATGTGCTTCGCACCGGCGGACGATCCGCAGTACATCATGCTGCTGACCATGGACACCCCCAGCCGTGATACCGGCACACTGGTCTACGGCGGCACCATGGTGGCCCCCACCGGCGGCCAGATCATGGCGGAGATCCTGCCGGCTCTGGGCATTGAGCCGGATTACACCGCAGAGGAACTCAGCGCGGCGGATGCCGCCGTGCCCTATGTGGTGGGCAAAACGGCGGCGGAGGCCAAAGAGACACTGACGGCGGCAGGCTTTGGCTGTACCACCGTGGGTGACGGCGACACCGTTACCGATCAGACACCGGCAGGCGGGGCCATCGTGCCCAACAACGCCTCCGTGGTGCTGTATCTGGGAGCGGAGAAGCCGGAGGCGGCCAGCGTGGTACCGGATGTGCTGGGCAAGACTCCGGCGGAGGCCAACAAGGCCCTGACCAACGCGGGGCTCATCATGAAGGTGGCGGGAGCCTCCTCGGAGAGCGGCGTTACTGCCATCTCCCAAAGCGCCGAGGGCGGCACGGAGCTGGCGGCGGGCAGCGTGGTCACGGTTCGGTTCGGCGCCAAAACAACAGACTGAGAAGGGACCGCACCTTTTGCCAGGTTTATGGCACCATTCAGGGTATGCATCCGGGAAAAAACTGCTACAATACAGTATGCGAAAAAATACCCTGATGGGAAAGGAGCTTTTGCGTATGAAACTGTGGGAAGTGCTTCAGGGCGTCCCCATTTTGAAGGGGTCCCTGGACCCGGAGCTGGAGATCACCGGCGTCAGCTATGATTCCCGGGCGGTGAAGCCCGGAGAACTGTTTGTGGCCATGACCGGCTTTGCCACCGACGGCCACAAGTATATCCCCATGGCCCTGGAAAAGGGCGCGGCGGCGGTGCTGTGCCAAACGCTGCCGGAGGGGGACGGCCCCTATCTTCAAACGGCGGACTCCCGCCGTGCCCTGGCGGTCATCGGCGCCAACTGGTTCGGCCATCCGGCAGAGGAGATGACTATGGTGGCCGTCACCGGCACCAACGGCAAGACCACCACCACCTATCTGCTGAAAGCCATTTTGGAGCAGGCTTTGGGGGCCAAGGTGGGCCTCATCGGCACCAATCAGAATATGGTGGGGGACACCGTGATCCCCACGGAGCGCACCACCCCGGAATCCTTTGAGGTGCAGAAGCTCTTCCGGGAGATGGCGGACGCGGGCTGCACCCATGTGGTGATGGAGACCTCTTCCCACGCCCTGTTTCTGGACCGGGTGTACGGCGTGGCGTACAAGGTGGGCGTGTTCACCAACCTGACCCAGGACCATCTGGACTTCCATGAGACGATGGAAAATTACTGCGACGCCAAGGCCATCCTGTTCCGAAATTGTGAGACCGGCGTGGTGAACGCCGACGATCCCTGGACGCCCCGGCTGATGAAGGATGCTGCCTGTCAGATCTTGACCTATGGCGAAAAGGCCCAGGCGGATCTCCGGGCGGAGGATGTTGTACTGGCGGCGGATCACATCGCCTTCACGGCGGTGACCAAAACGGAAAAAGTGCCCGTCCGGGTGAATATCCCCGGCGGCTTCATGGTCTACAATACGCTGGATACCCTGGGGGCGGCGCTGGCTCTGGACATCCCACTGAAGCAAAGCGCCGCCGTGCTGGCGGCGGTGCCCCATGTGAAGGGGCGGGTGGAGGTGGTCCCCACCCCCGGGAAGGACTACACGATCCTGATCGACTATGCCCACTCCCCTGATGGACTGGAGAACGTGCTCTCCTCGGTGAAAGGGTTTGCCAAGGGCCGCACCGTGGCTCTGTTTGGCTGCGGCGGCGACCGGGATAAGACCAAGCGGCCGAAAATTGGCCGTGCCGCCGCCCAAAACGCCGATCTCCTCGTCATCACCACCGACAATCCCCGGACGGAGCGCCCTGGTGACATCATCGCCGACATCCTGCCGGGACTGGAAGGCAGCGAGACACCCTATGTGGTGGTGGAGGACCGTATCGAGGCCATTCATTGGGCTATGGACCACGCGGAGGCGGGGGACGTCATCGTTCTCTGCGGCAAGGGCCACGAGACCTATCAGGAAGTGAATCACGAAAAGCACCACATGGACGAGCGGGAGATCGTGGCGGACTATCTGAGGAAGTGAACCTGACCGCCGTGACCCGGCGGAAAACGGAATTTACCATGCCCCTGGGGCATAAAAGAGGAGAAGAGAATGGAGATCTATGTCATTGCCATTGCCGTGGGCTGTGTGCTGACGGCGGTGCTGGGCAAATTCGTATTGGCGGAACTGCGGAAACTCAAGGCCGGACAGGAGATCCGGCAGGACGGCCCCACCTGGCACAATTCCAAGGCCGGGACCCCCACCATGGGCGGCATCGCCTTCATTTTAGGCAGCGGCATCGCTGTGTTGGCC
>CAZFJB010000094.1:0-5362 GCA_964519775.1 uncultured Oscillibacter sp. | reverse complement strand
CCGCTATGGGCGGCGTGGATGCCATCATCTTCACCGCCGGCGTGGGCGAGAACAGCGCCTCTCAGCGTCTGGCCATCGCCTCCGGCCTGGAGTTCATGGGCGTGAAGATGGACGCCGAGGCCAACAACGTCCGGGGCAAGGAGACCGTGATCTCCGCCGCTGACTCCAAGGTGAAGGTCCTGCTGATCCCCACCAACGAGGAGCTCATGATCGCCATGGACACCGCCAGCATCGTGAAGTAAATTCAACAAAATGCTGAGGCATTATGCCAATCAGGCGTTTTGCCGCAAGTTTGAAAACAGGAAAGGAGGTCCTCTTGCAGGACCTCCTTTTTTTACAAATTCGGACAGCAAAGGGGAATTTTCGTGGAATTAAATACGCTGTATATGGTCCATGACTTCCTGAAGCGGATGGTGAGGCCCGGCGCCGTGTGCGTGGACGCCACGGCGGGGAAGGGGCGGGACACCGCCCTGCTGTGCCGCCTGGCAGGAGAGACGGGCCGGGTGCTGGCTTTTGACATTCAGGCGGCGGCTGTGGAGCAGACACGGGCGCTGCTGGAACGGGAGGGCCTGACGGCGGAGGTCATCCTGGAGGGCCATGAGTACATGGAGCGGTACCTGGCGCCGGAGAGCGTGGACTGCGTGGTGTTCAACTTCGGGCGGCTCCCCGGCGGGGACCCGGCCATTTTTACCCGGTCGGAGACCTCCGTGGCGGCGCTGGAAGCGGCGGCGCGGGTGCTGCGGCCCGGCGGCGTGATGGCCATTGCCCTTTATTATGGCGGCGCCAACGGCTATTCCGAGCGGGACGCCGTTTTAAAATGGGCGGAGGGGCTGGATGACCGGCGCTTCTCCGTCCTCCGCTGCCACTGGGCCAACCGCCGCAATGACCCGCCCATGCCCATTTTCATCTGGAAAGAGCGGTAAGGAAAACTGGCCGATTGGGATTGCCTATAGGGTCGATTTCTGTTATACTGGGCAAAAATGTACAGGATCAGGAGGCACGGCGATGAAAAGCATCAAACCGGGCCGCAGGCAGTCCTTTATGGGCGGGCTGGCGGCGGTCTTTGGGATCATATTCGGTATTTTTTGGACGATCATGGCCATTTCTATCGGAGCGCCTTTCTTTTTCCCGCTCTTTGGGCTGTTTTTCATCGGCATCGGCGTGGTCAACGCGGTACACAGCTTTCAAAACGCCACCGGGGAGCACCGCTATTCGGAATTTGACATCGTAGACAGCGAGGAGGAGCCGGACCCCTGGAACGTGCGTTTTGGCGGGGAGCGCGACATGAAGGCAGATGACCCGGCGGCGGACATCCTGACGGGGACGCTGGCCTACTGCCCCTACTGCGGTGCCAAGTTGGGAGAGGACTTTGCATTTTGCGGCCGGTGCGGCAAGGCGCTGCCCAAGGAAAACTAAGAAAATTCCGCTCTTTTTTCGTATTTTGTGGGGAAAAAGAGAGCGTAAGAGGAGAAATTCGTTATGAAGATCGGACTGCAATTTGCCATGCCCTCGGAGTTTCACGCTCTGCCGGGGGCCAAGGACCTGGAGCCTTTTGAGATCGTCTCCGGTGTTCCTTTTTATGAGCTGGAAGAGGGCATCATCGCCTGTGCCGGCGGAATCAGCAAGGTGAATGCCGCCATGGCGGCGGAGATCCTGTGCCTGAAATACGGCGTGGACCTGATCCTGAACGCCGGTGTGGCCGGGTGTATGACGGATCTGCCTACCGGGAGCCTGGTGGTGCCGACGGAGTTTATCCAGCATGATGTGGACACCACCGCCATCGGGGACCCCGTCGGCCTGGTATCCACGGTGAACCGGCTGGAATTCCCCACCTGGGAGGCGGAAAAGTGCGTCTCCTGGCTGCGGGACATGGGCCATCCCGCTGTTACCGGCCGGGTGGCCACCGGGGACTGGTTCGCCGTGGGCGGCGAGCGGGCGGCCTTTATCCGGGACACCTTCCACCCCCTGCTGACGGAGATGGAGGGCGGCGCCATCGCCCAGGTGTGCCTGCGGAATGAGGTGAAGTTCGTGGCGCTGAAATCTGTTTCCGACCATCTGTTTTCCAAGGATCAGACGGCGGAGTACTTTGACTTCGGCCAGGCACTGGAGAATCTGGGGACCGTGGTGCTGCCGCTGGCCCGGGCACTGAGAGAGGGGCGGATCTGATGGAGCGAATCGCAAGTTTCAGCGTTGACCACAACAAGCTGCGGCCGGGGCTGTATCTCTCCCGCCGGGATGGGGACATCGTGACTCTGGACCTCCGGTTCAAAAAGCCCAACACCGGGGATCTGCTGACCAACAGCGAGATGCACTCCGCCGAGCATCTCATTGCCACGCTGCTGCGGAACTCCGCGCATAAGGACGCGGTCATCTACTTTGGCCCCATGGGCTGCCAGACCGGGTTTTACTTCCTGTTTGACAGCCGGCGCCTGGATATGGCGGGGGCTGTGGCGCTGGTGAAAACAGTGTTTGCCCAGGCTGCCGCCTATGAAGGGGAGATGCCCGGAAAGAGCGCTGTGGAATGTGGGAATTATGTAAATCTTGACGTGGAGACCGGCAAGGCCGTGTGCCGCTTTTACGCGGATCTCATCGCTGACTGGACGGAGGCAGACCTTCAGTACGAATAAGACGAGGAGGCGGAAATATGACTCAGGACACTGTTTTGCTTTACACCCGGCAAAGTGACAAAACGCTGCTGATGCTGGAGCGTGAGGGGCGCATCCTCAACCGGCGGATCTATGTCCAGTTCCACTTTGGGGACATGGCCCAGCATTATCTGGACTGCTATGACTGGTTCGCCCGGCAGGCCTCCCGCATCGTGCCCAAGCCGGCGGACGCGGAGCTTTCCATCTGGTGCGCCACCAAAAAAGAACTGTGTCTGCCGCCCATTGAGGGGACCGTGGTCTATGTGGTGGAAAAGCCAAAGGACCAGGTGGTGTATTTTGACGAGGCCCGGTGGGACTTTGTGCTCAATCACCGCTATCTCCCCATCGACGAGGCGGATGACGCCGCCTATAAAAAGCATTTGAAGGACATCGGCGTACAGAACGGGTTTGAGTTTTTCACCGGCCGCTACGCCGGAAAGTACCCGGAGGAGGAGCACCGCATCCTGGAGAGCTGGCAGCGGGTCTTTGACACACCCAGCTCCAACGCCTGGTCCGTCTGCGGCAATATCTGGGAGATCCGGAAAGAGGAGATCCGGCAGATCGTTCGTCCCGGAGAGCGGATCCTGTAAAAGAGCGAAAAAATGCCGGAATTTCTGATGAAAAACCGTTGACAAACAAGGAAGGCGTAGTTATAATAATAAAGCCGCTTTGAATGGGTCTTAAGTATCTCCTGTGAGATCGCCCCCGACAGCGAGCCCGTAAATGAAGGAGTTGAAACAAGAATGAACGCTATTATCGTGACTGGCGGCAAGCAGTACAAGGTGTCCGAGGGCGATGTGATCTACATCGAGAAGCTGGACAACGAGGCTGGCGACACCGTGAAGTTCGAGCAGGTCCTGGCCATTATCGACGGTGAGAAGGCTACCTTCGGCACCCCCGTTGTGGAGGGCGCTTCCGTGGAGGCCAAGATCGTGAAGAACGGCAAGGGCAAGAAGATCCGCATCTTCAAGTACAATCCCAAGAAGGGTTACCGCAAGCGTCAGGGCCATCGTCAGCCTTACACCAAGGTTGAGATCGCCAAGATCTCTGTCTGAGCATGACCACCATCACTTTTCGCAGCCAGGGCAGCCGCGTCACCGGGTTTGAGATCCGGGGTCACAGCGGCTACGCCGAAGCCGGAGCGGACATTGTCTGCGCGGCTGTGACCAGCGCCGTTCGCCTGGTGGAGACCACCATCAACGATGTGCTGGGGCTGGCGGCAACCGTGAAGGTGCGGGAAAGTGACGCGTCCATCTCCCTCTATCTGCCGGGAAGCCTCGGCCAGACGGCGGAGAGCACCTGCCAGGCACTCCTGACAGGCATGATGGTCTACTTTGCCCAGCTCCATGACGAGTATCCCGACAACGTCGAAGTTCTGGAGGAAGAATAAGTCCTCCTTGAAATCTTTAGAAAGGATGGTCCCTTATCATGATCATGATCGGTTTGCAGTTCTTCGCTCACAAGAAGGGCGGCGGCTCTACCAAGAACGGCCGTGACTCCAACTCCAAGCGTCTGGGCGCCAAGCGCGCGGACGGCCAGTTCGTCAAGGCCGGCAACATCCTGGTCCGCCAGCGCGGCACCAAGATCCATCCCGGCACCAACGTGGGCATCGGCACCGACGACACTCTGTTCGCCAAGGTGGACGGCACCCTGCGTTTTGAGCGTCTGGGTAAGGATCGGAAGCAGGCTTCCGTCTATACCGCTGAATAATGGAACAAAAAGGACCTCCGGCTCAAGCCGGAGGCCCTTTTTTGTTTTCCGCGGTTTTTGGGGAGAGGCGTTGCGGAAATGGGGGAAGTGTGGTAAAATCGAGGGTAGAAGTTATTCCGCCTCGCCATGCATATTGGACTGGATGTCGGGGTCCTCATCCAGATAGCGTGTCCGCTTGGCACTGAAGGGGTCCTCCCGCTCCTTTAGGAAGGAGCCGCCGTTGGTGCCCAGCGTATAGCCAATGGCGGCGGTGGCCACAAGGACCAGGGCGAAGAGTAAGTATTTCGTAGTGGTCTCCTTTCTGAACGGTGGGATTTGGTACTTTTAAGTTCATTATACAGAAAATGGGGATGGCTGTCTATAAAAAGTTAGCCGCCGGGAAAAGGGGCCTGCCAGGGCGCTGTTTCAGGCGGAAAATGAGGAATGTGAGGAAGTTTGCGTGTTTACCGGATTTACTGACGCCACGGTGGATTTCCTGTGGGGCATCCGCTTCAACAATGAGCGGAGCTGGTTCGAGGCTCACAAGGACATCTACCTGAATGAATTTTATAACCCGATGAAGGAATTGGGCGGGGAAATATACGATTTTCTGGCGGAAAAGCGGCCGGATGACCCGCTGGTGTGCAGGGTGACCCGCATTTACCGGGATGCCCGCCGGCTCCATGGCCGGGGACCCTACAAGGATCACCTGTGGTTCTGCATCGAGCGGCCCGCTGAGGACTGGACCACCCGACCCAGCTTCTGGTTTGAACTGGGAGCGGACTATTGGGGGTACGGTCTGGGGTACTGGATGACCCGGCCCATGGATATGGCAAAGCTGCGGGCCCGCATCCTCCGGGACCCCAAGCCCATGGAGCGGCTGACAAAAACCCTGAACGCCCAGACGGAGTTTTCCCTGAACGGCCCGGCCTACAAGCGGCCCAAGGCGGAGGCGCCATCGGAGCTGCTGGCCCCCTGGTTCAGCCTGAAGT
This sequence comes from uncultured Oscillibacter sp., assembly GCA_964519775.1. GTDB lineage: Bacteria > Bacillota > Clostridia > Oscillospirales > Oscillospiraceae > Oscillibacter. The sequence goes on along the minus strand of CAZFJB010000094.1, from coordinate 36 downwards.
CCTTTTCCATCACCTGTGAGGACAAGCTGACGGAGG
>CAZFJB010000093.1:0-5376 GCA_964519775.1 uncultured Oscillibacter sp. | reverse complement strand
TCATGTTCTCATAGACATAGCGGTCGCCCACGGCGGTCTTTTCATAGCGGATGCCCACCTGATCCAGAGCCTTGTAAAGGCCGAAGTTGCTCATGACGGTGGTCACCAGGGTATCGCTGGGCAGCTGGCGGCGCTCCTTGAGGAACTTGGCGCAGATATACATGATCTGGTCGCCGTTGAGGACCTCTCCCCGCTCGTCCACCGCGAGGCAGCGGTCGGCATCGCCGTCAAAGGCGAAGCCCACGTCCAGATGATGCTCCCGGACGTGGAGCTGCAACCCCTCGATATGGGTGGAGCCGCAGCCGGTGTTGATGTTCACACCATCAGGCTGGTCGTTGATGACATAGGTCTTGGCACCCAGCGCGTCAAACACCGCGCGGCCGATCATCCAGGCGCTGCCGTTGGCGCAGTCCAGCCCCACCTTGTGCTTTTCAAAGGAGCGGGCGGGGATGCTGGTCAGATAGCCGATATAGCGGTTGCGGCCGGAGTAGAAATCGATAGTCTTGCCGATCTTCCCCTCTGTAGCCCAGGGGATGTGGGGCGTTTCCCCATCGATAAAGCGCTCCAGCTCCGCCTGGAGGGCATCGTCCATCTTCTCCCCCACGCCGTTCATCAGCTTGATGCCGTTATCGTAGAAGGGATTGTGGCTGGCGGAGATCATGACGCCGCAGTCGAAGTTCTCCGTCCGGGTGATATAGCTGACACAGGGGGTGGTGGTAACGTGCAGCAGATAGGCGTCCGCCCCGGAGGAGGTGATGCCGGCGGCCAGCGCGTTTTCAAACATATAGGAGGACCGGCGGGTGTCCTTGCCGATGACGATGCGGGCGGTCTCCTCTGTATGAAGGCGACTGTAGTGCCAGCCTAAAAAGCGGCCCACCTGGAAGGCGTGTTCCGCGGTCAGATCCACGCCGGCCTTGCCGCGGAATCCGTCTGTTCCGAAATATTTACCCATAAGGAATATGCTCCTTTGCTGTTATGTTCAGGCGGCGGCCGCCTGGAAAGCGGTTTTATCTTATTCGCTTTTCCCCGGGAATACAAGGGGAGAAATGTGAATTTTTCATATCGGGGATCTTTTCCAAAAATACGGTATAAACCCCGGCGGTTTCGCCCCATACTGACGGGAAAGGAGGCGAGGCCATGATCACAGCGCTGCTGCGCACACTGATCCTCTATTTTCTCATCATGACAGGGCTGCGGCTCATGGGCAAACGACAGATCGGCGAGCTGGAGCCCAGCGAGCTGGTGCTGACCATGATGATCTCAGACCTAGCCACGGTACCCATGCAGGATTTCGGCATCCCGCTGCTGGCGGGGGTGATCCCCATTGTGACGCTGCTGGCCCTCTCGCTGCTGCTCAGTCAGCTCTCCCTTTTGAGTCTGCGGTTCCGGGAGGTGATGTGCGGCACGCCGGTGCTGCTGATCCGCAACGGTGTTTTGCAGCAGGAGGCCATGCGGAAAAACCGCTACACCATCGACGAGCTGCTGGAGCAGCTCCGGGGGCAGGGATGCCTTTCCATCGAAGAAGCGCGCTACGCCGTGCTGGAAAACTCCGGGCAGCTCTCCGTCCTTCCCTGGGCGCGGCAAAAGCCGCCCACGGCGGAGGAGCTGGGCCTGACGCCGGAGGAGGATGCCCTCCCCCTCATCCTCATCAACGATGGCCGGGTGCTGCGGAAAAATCTGCGCCGCTGCGGCCGGGACGAGGCGTGGCTCCGGTCCGTTTTAAAAAAAGAGGGCCACCCGGCCAGCCAGATCTTTCTGCTGACGGTGGACAGCGCCGGAAAGACCCTCTGCGTTCCAAAGGAGGGCACGCCATGAAGCGTCTCCTGCCGCCTTTGCTGGTGCTGCTGGCGCTGCTGGCAGTCTCCCTGTGGAACATCCGCTGTATGCAGAGCAAAACGGACCGCTGGCAAAGCCAGCTCCTCGCGGTGGATCAGATGGCCCGGTCCGGAGACTGGGCCGAGGCGGTGGACGCCCTGTGGGAGAGTTATGACGACTGGTCCCTCAGCCAGACCTATCTCCGCATCGTCTCCCATCACGACACCGTGGACGACGCGGAGGCCATGTACCGCCGGGCCGCCGCCTTCGCCGAAACGGAGGAGCTCTCAGAGCTTCGGGCGGAGCTTTCCGACCTGCGGGATCAGCTCCGGCTCCTGGCCGAGATGGAGGCGCTGAGCATCCGCAATGTGCTGTAGGTCTTACTTTTCCGCCAGCAGCTTGTTCAGCTCCGCCATAAAGGTATCAATGTCCTTGAACTGGCGATAGACCGAGGCAAAGCGGACGTAGGCCACCTGGTCCACGTTCCGCAGCCGCTCCATCACCTTTTCGCCGATGATCTCCGTGCGGATCTCCCGCTCCATGGAGTTTTGCAGCTCCTGCTCGATCTCATCGGCGATGCGCTCCAGCTCCGCCAGAGTCACAGGCCGCTTTTCACAGGCCCGGATCATGCCCCGCAGCACCTTGCTGCGGTCAAAACTCTGGCGGCTGCCGTCCTTTTTGATGACCACGATGGGCAAACTCTCCACCGTTTCATAGGTGGTAAAGCGCTTGGCGCAGGAGAGGCACTCTCTTCTGCGGCGGATGCTGGCGTTTTCGTCAGCGGGGCGGGAATCGATCACCTTACTCTCAGGATGACCGCAAAACGGACATTTCATAGCAAATGACCTCCTGATGGGCCTCCGTCTGCCGGAGGCTGTGTTCCCGGTTCAAAAACACAGGATTCTGTGAGCAGTATAGCACAATTCTTCTATATTTGGTATCCCCATTTTCAACTTTTTTCAAAATATCGGCCATTCGGCATCGTCAAATGCGAAGGTCCAGTACGCCCGCCCACGGATACGCCGAAGACGGGCAAAGCAGAACATGGTCTCCAGGGGAAAGGGGGCATCGTCCTCTCTGGGGATGGCCAGAATCCGGCGGCCCGCCGAGAAAGAGATGAGCAGATCCCGCCGCCCCCGCAGCCCCCGCAGCGGGGGACTTTGGAAGGGAAAGGTCGCCGCCGTCAGAGGGAGCCACCGCTCCCGCTCCTCCTCCAGCGGGCGGAGCCGCCCCCGAAGGAGCCGGCCCACAGGGGCCATGGCGCTTTGGGAGAATCGGCGGCAGATGCGAAGGGCGCCGTCCCGGGGTTCCGGCACGCCGATGAGCAGTGTGCCGCTCTCCCCCTCCGCCCAGGCCCTCCACAGTCCCTCCCGGAAGGGGCAGGCCACGTCAAGGACAGTATAGAGCCCCTCCCGGCGGGCCGTCAGCTCCCCTACAGGCTGTCCGCCCGCCAGTATCGGGTATCGGTCCATGCCGCCACCTCCCATAAAAAATCCCCCGCGCAAGTCTATGCGCGGGGGATCGTATTTATGCGTGCGTCACGCCACGGTATAGCCGCCCCGGACCAGGAGCTTGGTGGTATCGGAACCGGCTTTCACGCCCCGGCCCTCAATGGTCATCATGTAGAGATGGTTGGCCGCCAGAGCGCCGCCGTTATTCAGGGTGGAGGCGGCGGTCTCGTCAATAAGGCCAGGGCTGGAGGGAGACACGCAGACAGCGCTGCCCACCCGCAGCATCACCTCGCAGCCGATGTCCCCGGTAAGGACCTGTCCCTGAGAAAGGGTCACCACCGCGAATTCCACGCTGGAAGCGCTGGCGGTGCCGCCGCCGGCGATCTGGGCAAGCTGGCTGTTACGGGCGGCGATCTTCTGATCCACCTTTTCCATGATCTGGCCCAGGAACGTGTCATTCAGGTAGCTCAATGTCACCAGCGGGTCACTGGCGGAGCCGGGCTCCACCGCCATAGACACGCCGCTCATGGCCACGCAGCTCACCGCCAGCAGCCCCATCACACGCAAATACCATCTGTTTTTCTTCATCATGTATGTACCTTTCTCTCATTCGTTCCGTATATGTACCGTGGCGGGCCCCTGAAAGAGTTGCCCTTCAGGGGCCGCCGCTCATACCAGTTGATCGTGGGGCAGGCCGAAGCTCACCGCGATGGCCATGTCCACCTTCTCCATCACCCGCTCTTCCACATGGCCCATCCGCTCCCGCAAGCGCTTTTTGTCCAGGGTCCGCACCTGCTCCAGAAGGATGATGGAATCCCGGCTCAGGCCGCAGTTTTCATTGACCGGAAGGTCAATGTGGGTGGGCATCTTCGTCTTGCCCGTCTGCGAGGTGATGGCCGCCGCGATCACCGTTGGGCTGTAGCGGTTCCCGGTGTCGTTCTGGATGATCAGAACAGGCCGGACACCTCCCTGCTCGCTGCCCACCACAGGAGACAGATCGGCATAATAAATATCGCCGCGCTTCACAGTCGTATCCACTTAAGTTCACACTCCGCCGAAAGAAGTACCCGTCACCTGATCGGTGAGGCCACTTTCATTCTCCCACGCCGCCCCGGAATTTATACGCCCGGTGCAAAATTCCGGCGTCCCGCCTCAGGGCATCCTATGCGCCAGGCGGAGTGGGTGTGCGGCAGTGCGGCAGTGAGCCGCTCAGCATGTCGAAACTACATTTCGCCCCGCTGAGGCAAGTTTTGAAAACTTATTTGATTTAAATGGTGCAGAAAACCCCTGATAGGTTTTCCGCGCACGCCTTTCCTTCCCGTTGCGGAAAATTAAAGCAGACGGAGGCTCCGTTCCACTTCCGTACCGTGTTCCATGTAAAGCCTTGGGACTCGTTTACTGACCGCGCAGGTCAGCGTCCCACCGGGACCGCCGGTCCCGGCGGGAGCCCTTGATTGAACTCAAATGGTCCGAAATGAATCCGGCCCATTTCAAGGTTTTGCTCCGTAAAACGCTTGTACGCCGCATTTGCGGCGGCGAGCTGACCTGTTTACAAAAGTCTTAGACTGCGTTCGATCTCTTCGCCGTGTTCCATGTAAAGCCTTGGCACCCGCTTGCTGACCGCGCAGGTCAGCTCGTAGGGGATGGTATCCAGAATGGCGGCCAGGGCGTCCACGCTCTGGTGTTCGCCGAAGATCTCCACCGTGTCCCCCACCTTCACCTCCGGCAGGGCGGTGAGATCCACCATGCACATATCCATGCAGATCCGTCCCCGCAGCGGGGCGGGGCCAAAGGCTGTTTGCACCGCCACGCGGTTGGAAAGGCCACGGAAGAACCCATCCGCATAGCCAATGGGCAGCACGCCGATGCGGGTCTTATCCGCCGTGCGGAAGGTGCGGCCATAGCTGACGGTGGTGTCCGGGTCAAAGATCTTGATGGTGGAAACGCTGGACTTCAGGCGCATCACAGGCCGCAGGCCCAGCCGCGCCGCGTCGTCCCCCACGCCGTAGAGGGCGATACCGGGACGCACCATGTCCAGATACATCTCCGGATACCGGGCCAGCGCGCCGCTGTTGGCACAGTGGCGGATGGCAAAGGTGCAGCCCCGCTC
>CAZFJB010000092.1:3680-5421 GCA_964519775.1 uncultured Oscillibacter sp. | reverse complement strand
CCGCGTCCAGGATCTCCGGCAGATTGCTGACGCCCTCCTGATTTTCGATCTTGGCGATGATGCGGATGTGAGAGCCGGCGGCGTCCAGCACGGCCCGCAGCTCCCGCACGTCCGCGGCGGAGCGGACGAAGCTGGCGGCCACAAAGTCAAAGCCCTGCTCCACGCCGAAGAGGATATCCTCCCGGTCCTGCTGGCTTATGTAGGGCATATTCAGCCGTATACCAGGTACGTTGACGCCCTTGCGGTTTTTCATCCTGCCGCTGTTTTCCACCCGGCAGCGGATGTCCGTCTCCGTGGTGTCCAGCACCGTCAGGCGCACCAGACCGTCATCCAGCAGGATGGTGGCGCCGGGCTTCACGTCGTGGGGGAGGTCCACATAGGTCACGGAGCAGCGGGTCTCATCCCCCGGCACGTTGACGGTGGTCAGGGTGAACTCCTGTCCGGCGGTGAGTTGGACCTGCCCCGCGGCAAAGTCACGCAGCCGGACCTCCGGCCCTTTGGTGTCCAGCATGGCGGCCACCGGGCGGTCCAGTTCCTCCCGCAGCGCCTTCAGGGAATCCAGCCGGGCCTGATGCTCGGCGTGGGTCCCGTGGGAAAAGTTGAAACGGGCAACATTCATACCCGCTAAAATCATTGACCGCAGAGTATCCTCTCTATCCGTGGCCGGGCCCAGCGTGCAAACGATCTTTGTTTTTCGCATATTCTCCGTGCGTCCTTTCCAGCGTATTTTTATCCTATATATAGAAACGGAAATCCCGCCCCATTATGAAGGTAATCGTTTTACTAAGCTATATTCTACCACAGACTGACAGAGAGGAAAAGACATGAAAATGTAAAATTTACATACGGGATTTTGTCAGCTCACCCAAAAAATGACAGGGGACCATGTGTTTGCTTCCGGCGCTTGCCGCGGCGGTGCTACTGTGCTATAATAGCGGCGAATACGACCTGGCGGACTGGACGCCGGATGGGAGGAAGGGTCTATGAACATTGTATGTCTGGATATGGAGGGCGTGCTGGTGCCGGAGATCTGGATCGCCTTCGCCGAGGAGAGCGGCATCCCGGAGCTGCGCCGCACCACCCGGGACGAGCCGGATTACGACAAGCTGATGCGCTGGCGGCTGAGCGTTTTGAAAGAACACGGCCTGGGCCTGCGGGAGATCCAGGCGGTGATCGAGCGGATCGACCCGCTGCCGGGGGCTAAAGAATTTCTGGACGCGCTGCGGGCGGAGACCCAGGCGGTGATCCTTAGCGACACCTTTGAGGAATTTGCCAAACCCCTGATGCGCAAGCTGGGCCAGCCCACTATTTTCTGCAACTCGCTGGAGGTGGCGGAGAGCGGTGAGATCACCGGCTTTCGGATGCGCTGCCAGCACTCCAAACTCACCACGGTGCGGGCGCTCCAGTCCATGGGGTATGACACCATCGCCAGCGGCGACAGCTATAACGATCTGGAGATGATCCAGGCCAGCAAGGCGGGCTTTTTGTTCCGCAGCACGGAGAAGATCCGGGCGGAACACCCGGAGCTGCCGGCCTATGAGACTTATGACGAGCTGCTGACCGCCATCCGGGCGGCCCTGTGAACTGAACTCTTTTGAGACGGTTAATAAAGTAACGAGATTTGCGCAACGGAAAGGAAGCGTGTGCGGGGGAACCCATCAGGGGTTCTCTGCGCAATTTAAATCGACAGTTTTCAGAACTTTTGAGAAGCTCTGAAAACTTAGGCCAGCGTGTCGAAAAA
>CAZFJB010000092.1:0-3580 GCA_964519775.1 uncultured Oscillibacter sp. | reverse complement strand
CGAAAAAGAGTTCCCCAGCCATGGCCGGGGAACTCTTTTTTCAGCGCAGATCAGATACGATGTTGTCCACGGCGCGATCCACGGCGATACCCAGCTTGCGGATGCTTTTACCCACCTGCGTTTTCATGGGGTCCCGTCCGCAGGGCGACATCATACCCATTGCGGCACCGGCCAGCAGACCGGCGCTCATGCCGACCCAAAATCCGGCACAACCTTTCATATGCGGTCACTCCTTTATCGGTCTGGGGATAGTATGCCCAGCCGAAGCGAAAGAATGAGAGAAACTTATTCCAGACTGTCGATAAAGTAGTGAGATTTGCGCAACGGAAAGGAAGAGTGTGCGCGGGGAACCCATCAGGGGGTTCTCTGCGCCATTTAAATCAACTTGGTTCAGCGGGGCGAATTTTTTTCGCCCCGCTGAAACTTATTCCAGAATGACGCCGCCGCCAATGACGTTTTCCCCGTCATAGAGCACGGCGAACTGCCCCGGCGTTACCGCCCGCTGGGGTTCCCGAAACCGCAGGCGGACCAGGCCGTCTGCCAGCGGCTCCGCCGTGACCTCCGCCTCCCGCTGGCTGTAGCGGGTCTTGGCGGTGTACTCCGTGGGGCGGGTCAGCTCCGGGACGGCGATCCAGTTCCAGTCTCCGGTCACCACCTCCGTGGTGAAGAGATCCTCATTGTGGCCCAGATAGACGGCGTGGCTTGCCGGGTCCTTCCGCAGAACGTACAGCGGCGGCTCGATGGCAAGGCCCAGGCCCTTGTGCTGGCCCTTGGTATAGCGGATAAAGCCCTTGTGCTGCCCCAGCACCGCCCCGTCCGTGCCGATGAACGGTCCGGTAGGGGAGGCGTGGCCCACGCAGCGGGCGATGAAGCCGGCGTAGTCGCCGTCCGGGACGAAGCAGATGTCCTGACTGTCCCGCCGATGGGCGGAGACGAGGCCGTGGGCCTCCGCCAGTTCCCGGACCTGGGGCTTTGTCAGGCCGCCCAGAGGAAACAGGGTCCGGGAAAGCTGCTCCTGGGTCAGCCGGGAGAGAAAGTAGCTTTGGTCCTTGGCCCGGTCCGCACCCCGCCGCAGCAGATACCGGCCGGTGGCGGGATCTTTCGCAATGTTGGCGTAGTGCCCGGTGGCCAGGTGAGTGGCCCCCAGCGCCTGGGCGGTCTCCCACATGGCGCCGAATTTTACACGGCGGTTGCAGAACACACAGGGGTTGGGCGTCCGCCCCGCCTCATATTCCCGGATGAAGTAGTCGATGACCGTCTCCCGGAAGGTCTCCGAGAGGTCGGCATCGTAAAAGGGGATGCCGAGCTGGGCCGCCACGGCCCGGGCCGGGCCGCTGTCCTCCGCCGGGTGGCCGGCGGGCAGGGGCAGCTCCCGCAGAAGGGAGAGGTGCAGGCCGTGGACCTGGTGGCCCACCTCCTGCAGCAAAACGGCGGCGGTGGAGCTGTCCACCCCACCGCTCATACCTAAAAATACCTGTGACATGGAAATATACCTCGTCGCGAAAAGTGAAGTACGAAAGAATGTGTCCCTCTGGCCCCCTCAGTCCAGGTTGCGGACGGAGTAGGCGCTGGTGGGGAGCGCGTCCGACAAGCCCATCAGCGTGCGGTTAAAGCCGCCGTGATAGGCGGAGAGAATATCCGAGACTTGCTTGCCGGACTGCTGATCCGGCAGGGAGATGGTGAATCGGCTCCCCTTGCCCTCCACAGATTCCGCCAGCAGACGGCCGCCGTGCTTTTCAGCGATGGCCTGACACAGCGGCAGCCCCAGACCCAGCCCGTGGGGCGGGGGCGTCACCTCCGAAAGGTGGAAGCAGCGGTCAAAGAGATGTTCCAGCCGCTCCGGGGGGATGCCGCAGCCGGTGTCCGCCACGGAGAGCAGCAGGCGGTTCCCGCTTTTTTTCAGTTCCACGGTGACGCTGCCGCCGGCTGGGGTGAATTTCAAGGCGTTGGAGAGGAGATGATAGACAAGCTGCTCCATGGCCACGGGATGGATGGCGCAGACCCGCCGCTCCATGGCGCAGACAAAGCGAAGCTGGATGCCCAGCATGGCCGCCAGATCCCCGGCGGACTCGCAGATCCCGCTGACCAGGCGCACCAGATCCAGATCCCGCAGGGCGAAGGGCTGACTGTCATCCAGATATTCGGCGGCGGAGAGGCTGTTGACCAGCCGCAGCAGGCGGTAAAAGCTCTGCTCCAGCACCGCGGCCTTGGAATCCAGGGCCGGGTCCTCCTCCCGCTGCTCCGCCGGGATCGCCTGGGAGGCGGCCAGATACAGATTGCTCAAAAGGCCCCGCATCTGATTGGCGATATTGGGCAGCAGTGCCGCCAGTTCGATTGGATGCTGTTCCATCAGTGCGACCTCCTTCCGCGGTGATCCGGGCTGCACAGCTATCTTGAGCTGGCAGCGAAATTTTACCCATGGGAACTTTTGCTTTTCGACAGCATAACAAAAAGCGGGGGAAAAAGCAAGAAGTTTGCCGAAAATTCAAAAACAATTCACACAGAGGACCCCCATGGCCCCCTGCTCCCGGAGGGCCCCGGCAGCGGAAAGCCGGGGCAAAAAAACTTTTTCCGGCGGTGAACGGTAAACGTTTTGGCAATCGGTGTGCTATGCAAAGGGGCCAAGGGCAGGCGAAAAAGACAGACGTAATTTTGCGGATCGTCCATTTAACATTTCGGAAAACCCACTTATAATGAAAGCCGCATCGTAAAGAGCAGAACGGACAGGAGGAACGAATATGGCGATCAAAGTGGGTATCAACGGCTTCGGCCGCATCGGCCGGGTGGCGCTGCGGGTCATGCTGGAGCGGGGCAGCGGCAGCTATCAGATCTGCGGCGTCAATCTGCGGAACGCGGATCTGGATTACATGGTCTACCAGGTAAAATATGATTCTGTATTCCGAACGTTTCCAGGCACGGTGGAGCGGGACGACCGGCACCTCATCATCAACGGTAAAAAGATCCGGGTCTACAGCGAGAGTGACATTTCCCGCATCCCCTGGGACGACTGCGGCGCGGAGTACATCATTGAGTCCACCGGGGCCTTCAACACGGTGGAAAAGGCGTCCACCCACCTGAAAAACGGGGCGAAAAAGGTGATTCTCTCCGCCCCCGCCAAGGATGACATCATGCCCACCTTCGTCATGGGCGTGAACCACAAGACCTACGCCCCGGAGATGGACGTGGTGTCCAACGCCTCCTGCACCACCAACTGTCTGGCCCCCATGACCAAGGTCATCCACGACACCTTCGGCATCCGGCAGGCTCTCATGAGTACCATCCACGCCGCCACCGCCAAGCAAAAGGCGGTGGATGCCCGGGCGGGCCGGGACTGGCGGACGGGCCGCAGCGTGCTGGGGAACATCATCCCCTCCACCACCGGGGCGGCCAAGGCGGTGGGCCGGGTCATCCCGGAGCTGAAGGGGAGGATGACGGGCATGAGCTTCCGGGTCCCCACCAACGATGTTTCCGTTGTGGATCTCACCGCCCGCCTGGTCCATCCCGCCAGCTATCACGACGTGTGCGTGGCCATGCGCAACGCCGCCAAAAACTCCATGAAGGGCATCATCACCTGCACCAC
>CAZFJB010000091.1:0-5453 GCA_964519775.1 uncultured Oscillibacter sp. | reverse complement strand
ACGGCAAGCGCTTTTTCAAAATGGCGCCTCTGCACCACCATCTGGAGCGGTGCGGCTGGAGCGAGAAGAAGATCGTGGCCGTGTTCTGCGGCGTGACGCTGCTTTTCTGCGCCCTGGCGCTTTTGGGCGTTTGGAATCGGTATTGAGACAATAAGCTGCTGCCGGATCGAACCGGGAAACAGCAGAAACGGAGGTGAAAACCGCATGGAGAATCAGCGCCGCCGCCCTATGACCCGGCAGGAGATGCTGGCCGCCCAGGAGCGCAAGCAGCTCCGCCGGGAGAAAATGGAGCAAAGCCGGGAACTGGCCAAGGGCCCTATCGACCTGCCCTTCTGCCTGCTGGTGCTGCTGCTGACGGTCATTGGCCTTGTAATGCTGCTCTCCGCCAGTTTTCCCTCCGCCTACTATGAGGAAAACCCCTCTCACCATGACCCACTGTATTATTTCATCCGGCAGGCGGTATTCGCCCTGATGGGCACGGCGGCGATGCTGCTGGTGAGCAAATTCAACTATCAGCGCCTCCGGGGCGCGGGCAGGATCTTGCTGTATGTGTCTCTGATCCTGCTGGCGCTGGTGCTGATCCCCGGTATCGGCCAGCTCCGCAACGGCGCCCGCCGGTGGATCGGCGTGGGCGGTTTGACGTTCCAGCCCTCGGAGATCGCGAAGATGGCCATCGTCATCTATTTCGCTGACAATATTTCCCGAAAAAAGGACAAAATGCGCACATTCCGATACGGTATCCTGCCCTATGCCTTTATCCTGATCGTCACGGCGGGACTGGTGGGCAAGGAGCCGCACCTCTCCGGCGCCCTGCTGATCCTGGCCACGGGAGCGGCCATGATGCTGGTGGGCGGTATCAACTGGGGCTGGGTCATCGCCGCCCTCGGCGCGGCGGGCGCGGCGGTCTATGTGGTGCTGTTCGTTGTCGGCTACAACAAGTCCCGTGTGATCTACTGGCTCAACCCCTGGGCGGACGCCCAGGATAAAGGCTATCAGCTCTCCCAGAGCCTAATCACCATCGGCTCCGGGGGCCTCTGGGGCCTGGGCCTTGGCAAGAGCCGCCAGAAGTTCATGTTCCTGCCGGAGGAACACAACGATTTTATCTTCGCCGTGGTCTGCGAGGAACTGGGCCTTGTGGGCGCGGGGATCATCATGCTGCTCTTTGCCGCATTGGTGCTGCGGGGGTACTGGATCGCCCTGCACTGCCGGGACCGCTTCGGCTCACTGCTGGTGGTGGGGATCACCACCCTCATCGGGATGCAGGTGTTTTTGAACATCGCCGTGGTGACGGGGCTGCTGCCCACCACCGGCATCCCGCTGCCCTTTTTCAGCTACGGCGGCACGGCCCTTTGCATCCAGCTTGCGGAGATGGGGGTCATATTAAGCGTTTCACGGCAGATGAAGCCGACCAAGGCGGGGTGAGAAGTCCCGCCTTGTCAGACTGTTCAGACTATTTTCCCGAAAGGGGTGTTTCCAATGGAAAAGCGCGTCCGGCGGGTGATCTTTACCTGCGGCGGCACGGCGGGCCATGTGAATCCGGCCATCGCTGTGGCCCAGTTGATGGCGGAGAGGCATCCGGGCGTGGAGATTTTGTTCGTGGGGGCGGAGCGGGGCCTGGAAAAGGACCTGGTGCCCAAGGCGGGCTATGATTTCCGCACGGTGCATATCTCCAGCTTTCACCGCTCCTTCAAGCCGAAGGAGATCCGGCACAATCTGATCTCTGTGTATAATATGCTGCGATCTCCGGCGGAGGCCCGGGCCATTTTGCGGGACTTTCAGCCGGACGTGGTCATCGGTACCGGCGGATATGCCAGCTACCCCATGGTAAAGGCCGCCGCCAAGGCGGGCATCCCCACGGCGGTCCATGAGTCCAACGCTGTGCCGGGGCTTACCACGGAGATGCTGGCGCCTTACGCCGGACGGATCATGGTGGGCTTTGAGTCCTGCAGGCAGCACTATAAGCACCCGGAGAAGGTGGCCGTTACCGGCACGCCGGTGCGGGAGGATTTCTTTGCCCTGACGAAGGAAGCGGCCAAGAGACAACTGGGCGTGGACGACGGGCGGCCTCTCATCGTCTCTTTCTGGGGGTCTTTGGGGGCCTCCGGCATGAATGCCCGCATGGCGGATATGCTGGCGCTGGAGGCGGCGAAGGAGCCCTTCCACCACATCCACGGCGCGGGGAAGAGCGGCTATGCCGGCGTATGGAAGGCCCTTGAGGAAAAAGGCGTGGATCTGGCGGCCCATCCGGCGCTGCAGGTCCGGGAATATATCTACGATATGGCCCCGGTGATGCGGGCGGCGGATCTGGTGATCTGTCGGGCGGGGGCTTCCACCGTCAGTGAGCTGACGGCGCTGGGCATCCCCACGATCCTGGTGCCCTCTCCCTATGTGACCAACAACCATCAGGAGAAAAATGCCCGGGCACTGGAAGAGGTCGGCGGCGCGGAGGTACTGTTGGAGGGCGATGCCTCCGGTCAGGCCCTTTTTCAGGCGGCGTGCGCCATTCTGCGTGACGAGGAGCGGCAGGCGGCCATGGCGGCGGCCATGGCGTCCCTGGGTGTGCGGGACGCGGCGGCGCGGATCTGCGACACGGTACAGGAAATTTTGTAAAAACGAAAACCACAGCGAACAAACACTGGGAAACACGGCGGTGTGACCGCTGAGGGGAACCGAATTTCCCGCCCTTCCATAGAATGGGCCATGATCTCATTCTGATAGGGAGGGACGGACATGAGCCAACTTTTGGGAAGGGGCGGACGGTCCCTGAAAGGCGAAGTGACCATTCAGGGGGCGAAAAACAGCGTACTGCCCATTCTGGCGGCAACGCTGCTGACGGCGGACACAGTCAGGCTGCGGCGCTGCCCCCGTCTGCGGGATGTGGAGACATCCATCCGCATTTTAAAGGCCCTGGGCTGTGAGGCCCGGTGGGAAGGGGACACGCTGGCGGTGGATACCGCCGGGATGAGCGGCTGCGCCATTCCCGACACGCTGATGCGGGAAATGCGCTCTTCCGTGATCTTTTTAGGGGCCATTCTGGCCCGGTGCGGCCAGGCGGAGCTGACGGCTCCCGGCGGCTGCGAGCTGGGGCCAAGGCCCATCGATCTGCACCTCGCGGGCCTGCGGGCCCTGGGGACGGAGATCGACGACTCGGCGGACACTCTGCGGTGCAGGGCCGGAAAGCTGACAGGCCGGGAGATCGTGCTGGGCACGCCGTCTGTGGGCGCTACAGAAGATTTGATGTTGGCGGCCTGCGGCGCGGAGGGCGTTACCGTGATCTCCAACGCCGCGAGAGAGCCGGAGATCGAGGATTTGCAGGAATTTTTAAATACCTGCGGGGCAGACGTGAAGGGCGCGGGCAGCTCCACCGTTGTGATCCGGGGGCAGCAGGCCCTCCATGGCGGTACATATACGGTGATGCCGGACCGGATCGTGGCGGCCACCTATCTCTGCGCGGCGGCCTCCGCCGGGGGAGACATCTTTCTCCGGGACGCCAGAGAGGAACATCTCTCCACAGTGACGGCGGCGCTGCGGGAAGCGGGCTGCGACATCACAGGAGACACGGCAGGCATCCGCTGCCGCCGCGCGGGGCGGCTGACGGCGCCTCACCCCATCCGCACGGCCCCCTATCCGGGATTTCCCACCGACGCTCAGGCGGTGGTGATGGCGGCGCTGCTGCGGTGCCGGGGGGCGGCGGTATTTGAGGAGAATCTGTTTTCCAGCCGCTACCGCCATGTGGATGAGCTGGCCCGGATGGGCGGGGTCATCCGTGTTTCCGGCCGGGTGGCGGTGGTGCTGGGCACAAAACGGCTCCACGGCGCGCCGGTGCGCTGCACGGATCTGCGGGGCGGCGCGGCGCTGTGTGTGGCCGCCCTGGCGGCGGAGGGAGAGACCACCATCACAGAGCTTCGGCACATCGATCGGGGCTATGAGCGCATTGAGCGGGATCTGTCGGCCCTGGGGGCGGAGATCCGGCGGGTGGAGTAGAAAAACAAAGGAGAAACACCATGGCAAGAAGGAGAGGCTCGGCACGGCGGCGCAGACGGGGAGGCAGCGGCTTCCTCTATAAGCTGCTGTCCGTTTTGCTGATCTGCGGGTGCCTGGTGGCGGCGGTGACCCTCTTTTTCCGGGTGGACACGGTGGTCATCACCGGGATGGAGCGCTATACAGAGGAGGAGATCCGGCAGGCCAGCGGCGTGGCGGACGGCGACAATCTGTTTTTGCTGAATAAGTATCAGGTGATCCGGGGCATCGCGGAGGCGTTGCCCTATGTGGAGCTGGAAAATACCCGCATCCAGCGCAAACTGCCGGATACGCTGCTGATCCGGGTCCAGGAGTGCGGCGAGCCTCTGGCCTGGGAACAGGAGGGCAGCGTGTGGCTCATCAGCCCCAAGGGCAGGATCGTGGAGCAGACGGACCGGGCGGGGGACCGTCCGGTGATCGACGGCTGCCGTCTGCTCTCCCCCGCCGTGGGGACCCAGATCGCCCTGGACACGGCGTATGAGAGCCGGCGGGAGAGTTTGCTCCGGCTGCTGGAGGCGCTGGAGGAGAGCGGGAAAATGGAGGATGTGGGCGCCATCCATATCGGTGAGGCGGCCTATCTTTCAATGGACTATATGGGCCGGTTCACCGTGGAGATGAAATACGACGCGGATTTTGACTATAAGCTCCGCACGCTGGACGCCATTCTGGACAGCGGCAAGATCCAGGAGAACATGACCGGGACCTTTAATATGCGGGGCGAGGACGGAAAGACCAACTTTATCCAGAGCGTGGGATAAAAGGGCGATCCGGGGCGGAAAAAATTCAAAACAAATCAGCCCCGCCCCTTGACCTGAGAGGGAAAATAGCATACAATAACATAGGATAGTACCATACTGAGCGTATACTACAATTTGTGATTTGCAGGGCGGCCAGCCGCCCTTTCATACAAAAGACAGCAGGAGGCACCGCTATGGCATTTGGATTGGAAACCGGGCCCGAGGCCGTTGTGAATATCAAGGTCATCGGTGTTGGCGGCGGCGGAAACAACGTGGTCAACCGCATGGTCCGCTCTGGCACCAAGGGTGTGGAGTTTGTGGCCGTGAATACTGATAAACAGGCGCTGAACGTGTCCAGCGCCACCTATAAGATCCAGATCGGCGAAAAGCTGACCCACGGACAGGGCGCCGGCTCTGACCCGGAGGTGGGCCGCAAGTCCGCCGAGGAGAGCCGCAACCAGATCGCCAAGGCGCTGGAGGATGCCGACATGGTGTTCATCACCGCCGGTATGGGCGGCGGCACCGGCACCGGCGCGGCCCCCATCGTGGCTGATATCGCCAAGGAACTGGGTGTGCTCACCGTTGGCGTGGTCACCAAGCCCTTCCGTTTCGAGGGTATGCGCCGCATGAAGCAGGCCGAGGGCGGCATCACCGAGCTGCGCAACAAGGTGGACTCCCTGGTCATCATCCCCAACG
>CAZFJB010000090.1:0-5486 GCA_964519775.1 uncultured Oscillibacter sp. | reverse complement strand
CCGTCATGCTCTTCACCGGCCAGGATACCATCCGGGAGGTCATCCTCTTCCCGACGATGAAGCCCCTCGACTGATTTGCCGTCTCAAAAACCTTGATGTTTCAAGGGCTTGCGGGTTTTGCGGCCTGCTGAATGTCCCTGACTACAACAAATACTACAACATTTTCCGCCGGGAAAGGAGTGCCGTCAGCCTATGGAGATCATCACCAGCAGACAAAATCCGCTGTGTACCCACCTCCGGAAGCTGGCGGCTTCCACGTCATACCGCCGCAAGTGCGGGGAATTTCTCTGCGACAGCCCCAAGCTGCTGCGGGAAGCGCTGCTGTGGGGCGCCGCTGTCCGCACCGTGGTGACCACGGCGGGAACCGAGCTGCCCCCTCTGCCGGAGGGCGTGCGGTGTGTGGAGGTCCCGGCGGATGTGATGAGATCCGTCTCTCCTATGGAGACCCCCCAGGGGACGCTGTTCGTCTGCGCCATGCGCACCCAGACCCTGCCGGAGACGCTGACAGGCCGCCGGTATGTGGTGCTGGACACGGTCCAGGACCCCGGCAATGTGGGCACCATCCTCCGCACAGCGGACGCCTTTCATGCCGACGGGCTGTTTCTGGTGAACGGCTGCGCGGATCTTTACAATCCCAAGACCCTCCGGGCCACCATGGGGGCGGTGTTTCGCTGCCCGGTGTGGACGGCGGAGGTGGACGAACTGTCCGTCCTTTTGAAGCACAGCGGCGTGCCGCTGTACGGCGCGGCCCTGCGGGAGGATACCCTGGATGCCCGGGTGGTGGATTACAGCCGCTGCGCCATTGCCATTGGCAGCGAGGGCCGGGGACTGACAGACGAGGTGCTGGCCATCTGCGAGAGCACCATCAAGATCCCCATGAGCGACCACTGCGAGTCCCTGAACGCGGCGGCGGCGGCCACGGTATTGCTGTGGGAGGCCGCCCGGAACGACTAAGGAGGCGGAGAGATGCTGAAATACTGGGTATGGCTGTCAGAGATGAAGGGTCTGCGGAATCAGACCCGGCTGGCGCTGCTGCGCCGCTTTGGTGACCCGGAGAGCGTCTTTTACGCCGATCAGGACGAGCTGCTGCTGACAGAAGGGGCGGACCCCGGCCAGCTCCGGCTGCTGGAGGACCACGACCTGACGGCGGCGGACCGGATCTTGGCGGACTGCCAGCGGCTGGACATCCAGCTTTTGACCTTTAACGATGCCGCCTATCCAGGGCGGCTGAAAAACATTTATGACCCGCCGGCCCTGCTTTACTGCAAGGGCCGCCTGCCCATGCTGGACGATTTGATGAGCGTGGCAGTGGTGGGCACCCGGGACTGTACACCTTACGGTGTGACCTGCGCGGAAAAGCTGGGCTACGGTCTGGCCGCCGGTGGGGCCGTGGTGGTCTCCGGTCTGGCAAAGGGGATCGACGGCGCGGCCGCCCGGGGCGCGCTGCGTGCCGGCGGCACCGTGGTAGCCGTTGTGGGCGGCGGTGTGGACGTGCAATACCCCTACGAAAACCGCTATCTTTACGAGGACACGGCGGCCAACGGCGTGGTCCTCTCGGAATATCCGCCGGGCGCGGAGGCGCTGGCCAAGCATTTTCCTGTCCGGAACCGCATCCTCTCCGGCCTGTCCGTGGCCACGCTGGTGGTGGAGGCCCCGGAGAGAAGCGGTGCCCTCATCACCGCCGCCACAGCCCTGGAGCAAGGGCGGGACGTATTCGCGGTTCCCGGCCCCATCGACGCGCCCACCAGTGTGGGCTGCAACCGGCTGATCCGGGACGGCGCGGGCCTTGTGACCGATGCCGGCGACCTTCTGCGTGAATATGAGGGCCGCTTCCGGCTGGATCTGCGGGAGGCCCGGGAAGAACCCAGTACCCTGGGCTATCAGGCCCGGACGGCGGAGCCGCCCAAGCCGGTGGCCCCCAGCATCAGCCTCGCGCGGGGCGATGTGGAACTGACTGACGACCAGATCGTCATTTTGCGGGCGCTGTCCGATACAGAGCCCATGCAGGTGGATGACCTTACCGAGCTGGTGAACATCCCCACCCGTCGGGTGCTGTCTGCCCTGACGGTCCTTGAGATCGACCAATATGTGGTCCAGCACGCGGGCAAGCACTATACCCGCGCTGTGACCCTGACAGAATAAAGAGTTGGAATAAAATTGCGCGGCTTTTGCAGAAAAGCCGCCGGAGGTAACTATGGCAAAACACAGCCTGGTCATCGTGGAGTCTCCCGCGAAGGCCAAAACCATTGGAAAATATCTGGGCAAGGACTATGAGGTAAAGGCCTGCATGGGCCATCTCCGGGACTTGCAGAAGAGCAAGCTCAGCGTGGATGTGGAAAACGACTTCGAGCCGGTCTACAAGCCCATCAAGGGCAAGGAAGCCATTATTTCCGATTTGAAAAAGTCCGCCAAGGCGGCGGACACCGTGTATCTGGCGACCGACCCGGACCGGGAGGGAGAGGCCATTTCCTGGCATTTGAAGAGCCTTCTGGATCTGCCGGATGAAAAGACCCGCCGGGTGACCTTCAACGAGATCACCAAAAACGTGGTGCGCCAGAGCATTGAGACCCCCCGGGACATCGACCAGGACCTGGTGGACGCCCAGCAGGCCCGGCGTATTCTGGACCGCCTGGTGGGCTACCAGCTCAGCCCCCTGCTGTGGAAGAAGATCAAAAAGGGCCTGTCGGCGGGCCGCGTTCAGTCCGTGGCCACCCGCATGGTGAGTGACCGGGATCGGGAGATCGAGGATTTCAAGCCCGATGAGTATTGGACGCTGGATGCCAACCTGACCGGCAACGATGTGAAAAAACTGCCCTTTTCCGCCCGGTATCACGGGAAAAACGGCAAAAAGGCGGAGCTGAAGTCCGAGGCGGAAGTGGAAGCCGTGGTGGAGGAGACAAAAAGCGCGGCGTTTACCGTCAAGTCCGTGAAGCGGACGGACAAGAACCGTTCTCCGTCTCCCCCCTTCACCACCTCCACCATGCAGCAGGAGGCGTCCCGGAAGCTGTCTATGACCCCCCGCCGCACCATGGCCATCGCCCAGCAGCTCTATGAGGGCGTGGACATTGAGGGCGAGGGCACTGTGGGTCTGATCACCTATATGCGTACCGACTCTCTGCGTATCAGCGAGGAGGCCATTGCCGCGGCGAAGGACTTCATCGTGGGCCGCTACGGCCAGCAGTATTATCCCGCCAAGGGCGCCAACCACTACAAGGCCAAGGGGAACGCCCAGGACGCACATGAGGCCATCCGCCCCAGCAACGTCCACTGGACGCCGGAGATGCTGAAAAAGGATCTCACCGGCGAGCAGTACCGGCTCTACCGCCTGGTATGGAGCCGCTTTGTGGCCTGCCAGATGGCCAACGCCGTGTACGACAGTGTGTCTGTGGATATTGACGCTGCCGGACACAGCTTCCGCACCAGCTCCTCCAGCCTGAAATTCGCCGGCTATACCGCTGTGTACGAAGAGGGTAAGGACGACGATAAGGAGGAGAAGGAGCCTACCCTGCCGCCCCTGACGGAGGGAGAGGTGCTGCCGCTGAAGGATTTCAAGCGGGATCAGCACTTTACTCAGCCCCCCGCTCACTATACCGACGCCACGCTGATCCGGGCCATGGAGGAGCAGGGCATCGGCCGGCCCTCCACCTATGCCCCCACCGTGTCCACCATTCTGGACCGGGAGTATGTGATCAAGGAGGGCAAATATCTCCACATCACCAACCTGGGCAAGGTGGTGACCCAGCTCATGGAGGAGCGCTTCAGCGACATTGCGGATCTGAAATTCACCGCCAACATGGAAAAGAAGCTGGACGACGTGGAGGAGGGCAGCGTCAACTGGAAGACGGTCCTCCGGGATTTCTACGGCGACTTTGACCGCAATCTCAAGCAGGCGGAAAAGGATCTGGAGGGCGTGTATCTCAAGGTGCCCGATGAGGTCAGCGAGGAGCTCTGTCCGGTCTGCGGGCGGAATCTGGTGGTGAAATCCGGCCGGTTTGGCCGTTTTCTGGCCTGCCCCGGTTTCCCGGAGTGCAGCTTCACCATGCCCCTGGTGGTGGAGATGCCGGGCCGCTGCCCCAAGTGCGGCGGGCGCATTTTCAAGCGCACCGGTATCAGCAGTAAGTCCGGCAAGCAGTACACCTACTACTGCTGCGAGCATACCAACAAGAAGGCGGTGGGCGGCGCCACCTGCGATTTCATGACCTGGGACGTGCCGGTGAAGGACGACTGCCCGGTTTGCGGCAAGACCATGTTCAAGCGGGCGGGCAAGGGCTACAAGCGGCCCTACTGCATCAACCCGGCGTGCGCCAACTTCCTGCCGGAAGATAAGCGGGGCTACCCCAAAAAGCAGGTGGCGGCATCTGCCAACGCGGAGGAGGCCCCCGGTGAGAGCGACGCCGCTGTGGCGGAGGCTGCCGAGAAGGCGGCGAAGAAAACCGCCAAGACCGCTAAGACCACCAAGACAGCCACGAAAAAGACCACCGCGAAAAAGGCGGAGGCGGGAGAGAAGGCAACCAAGAAGCCTGCGGCCAAGAAAACCGCCACCAAGAAGCCTGCCGCGAAAAAGACAACGAAAACGACGAAGAAAGCGGAAGAATAAGCGCTTTTTGAAGAAAATAAGGATCGCTGAATGAAAGTAACAGTTATCGGGGCGGGCCTTGCCGGCAGCGAATGTGCCTGGCAGTTGGCCCAGCGGGGCATTGAGGTCGCGCTTCATGAGATGAAGCCGGAGAAGATGACCCCCGCCCATACAACGGAATATTTCGCGGAGCTTTGCTGCTCCAACTCCCTGCGGGGCGCGGGGCTGGAAAACGCCGTGGGCCTTTTGAAAGAAGAGCTGCGGCGGCTGGACAGCCTGATCCTCCAGTGCGCCGACGCCACAAGAGTGGAGGCCGGCGGCGCTCTGGCAGTGGATCGCCACGGCTTTGCCCGCATGGTGACGGAGAAGGTCCGCAGCCATCCCAACATCACGGTCATCCCCGGCGAGGTGTCAGAGATCCCGGCGGAGGGGGAGGTCATCATCGCCTCCGGCCCCCTGACCTCCGACGCCCTGGCGGAAAAGCTGCAAGGACTGCTGGGGGAGGGGACGGACCTCCATTTCTACGACGCGGCGGCCCCCCTGGTGTCCGCCGAAAGCGTGGACATGGACTATGCCTGGATGGGTTCCCGGTACGATAAGGGAACAGATGATTATGTAAACTGCCCCATGAACCGGGAGGAGTACGACGCCTTCTGGGAAGCCCTGACTACCGCCCAGGAGGCGGAGGTCCACGGCTTTGAGGACAATATGGTCTTTGAGGGCTGTATGCCGGTGGAGGTCATGGCCCGCCGGGGCCACGACACCCTGCTCTACGGCCCCCTGAAGTCCCGAGGACTGGATGACCCCCGCACCGGCCGCTGGCCCTATGCCGTGGTGCAGCTCCGGCGGGACAATGCCGAGGGCAGCGTCTACAATCTGGTGGGCTTCCAGACCCATCTGCGCTTCCCGG
>CAZFJB010000089.1:0-5488 GCA_964519775.1 uncultured Oscillibacter sp. | reverse complement strand
CTGGACGTGATCCGGGAGCTGACGGAGCTGACACCGGAGATCGCCCTGCCGCTGTATGTGGCCATCTCCACCGACACCGGCGGCTTTATCTACTCCAACGTCACCGCCGACACCCATCGGGCCGCTGCGGCGCTGATGGATACCGGCATCGACTACCGCGCCGTCAATAAGACCTTTTTCCAGACGAAATCCCGGGTGCGGATGCAGTTGGAAGCCGCCATGCTGGCAGACGCCCGGTTCTATGACGAAAACCGTGTTGCGGTTCTGGCTGTACCGCAGACGCTGTTGGAAACCTTTCATGCCACGGAGAGCGACGCGGAGGATCTCTCCGCCCTGGGCCCCCAGATCCAGGGGGTGGACTGCGCTGTGACCATGCGGGAGCTGGGAGAGGGCGTTTGGAAATTCTCCCTTCGCACCGGCGAGCGGGTCAACGCCACAGAGGTCTGCCGTGTTCTGGGCGGTGGCGGACACGCCCGGGCCGCTGGTGCCACCGTGACCGGTATTTCCCGACAGGGGGCGGAGGAGGCTATGCTCTCCGCCATCGCCCGCTGCGTTCCCGATTTCAAGAAGTGAGGGATTTCTATGCCAAACGGCATCATCATCATCGATAAGCCCTCGGACTGGACCAGCATGGACGTGTGCGCCAAGGTCCGGGGCATCCTGAAGGAAAAACGGGTGGGCCACGGCGGCACCCTGGACCCCATGGCCACCGGCGTGCTGCCGGTGTTCGTGGGACAGGCCACCCGCGCGGTGGAATTCGCCGAAAACGGCGAAAAAGAGTATGTGGCCGGGCTTCGGCTGGGCCTGGTCACCAACACCCAGGACACCTCCGGGGAAACCCTGGAGACCCATCCTGTCACAGCGGACCGGGCCGCGGTGGAGGCTATCCTCCCCCGCTTCACCGGCCCTATCGATCAGATCCCGCCCATGTTTTCCGCCATCAAGATCAATGGCCAGAAGCTCTATGACCTGGCCCGCAAGGGGAAAGAGGTGGAGCGCAAGCCCCGCCTCGTCACCATTTTTGAACTGGAGATCCTGGAACAGGTCAGCGAGACAGACTATCTCCTCCGCTGCCGCTGCTCCAAGGGCACCTATCTGCGGACGCTGTGCCACGATATCGGCCAGGTGCTGGGCTGCGGCGGCACCATGTATTCCCTCCGCCGCACCATGGCCGCCGGATATTCCATCCGTGAAGCGGTCACCCTTGACGCCCTTCAGGCCCAGGGGGCGGCGCTGCTGCGGCCGGTGGAGTCCATGTTTGAAGCGTATCCCCTTTACGTTCTGCCCTCCCCGGGCAAGGAAGCCCGGGTCCGCAACGGCAACCCCATTACGGCGGATCTGCCGGAGGGGATCTACCGTATCCACGGTCAAAACGGCGATTTCCTCTGCCTTTCCAAGGCGGAAGGCGGCGTTCTGACCTCTATCAAGAACTTTTTTGGAGCCTAACTATGTCCAATCAACCAAGAGTCATCGCCCTGGGATTTTTTGACGGCGTCCACCTGGGCCACGGTGCCCTGCTGCGCCGCACCGCGGAGGAAGCCCGGGCCAGGGGTGTCCGCTCCGCCGTGTTCACCTGGGCCCAGCCCCCGAAAGAGGTGGTCACCGGCGTGCCGGTGCCTCTCATCAACTCCCCGGAGGACCGGGCGTGGCTGGCCAAGCAGCTCTACGGCATCGACGAGATCATCATGGTCCCTTTTGACCATGAGATGATGACCACCTCCTGGGAGGATTTTGTCTCCGAGATCCTGGTCAAGCGGTATCACGCCGTTCATTTGGTGGCGGGGCACGACCACTGCTTCGGCCATAAAAACCAGGGAACACCGGCGCTGCTGCGGGAAAAGTGCGCCCAGCTTGGTCTGGGCTGCGACATTATCCCGGAGGTCACGGTAGGCGGCATCACCGTCAGTTCCACTTATATCCGCCGCCTGGTGCAGCTTGGCCAGGTGGAGCGGGCCATGGACTATCTGGGCCACCCCCACATTCTGACCCAGACCGTCCGCCACGGCCGCCGCATCGGCCACACCATCGGCATCCCCACGGTGAATCTGGTGCCGCCGCCCCATGTGCTGGTGCCGGGGGACGGTGTGTATATCGCCCGGGTCTGCCTACCGGACGGCAGCCGTTACGCCGCCGTCACCAATGTGGGCACCCGGCCCACGGTAAATAACGGCAGCGATCTGACGGTGGAATCCTGGCTGCTGGATTTCGACGGGGATCTGTACGGCCGATCCATCCGGGTGGAGTTCTGCCGCCGGCTCCGGGACGAGATCCGCTTCGATTCCCTGGATGCTTTGAAGGCGGAGATCCGCCGCAATGCCGACGAAGCCCGGACCTATTTTGCCCAAAAGGGCCTTTGATACAGGAAAAAGGAGAGCCATTGGCTCTCCTTTTTCCTGTTTGGAGCTGCTCTATACCAGTGTGACGATGAGCCAGGCAAGGCCGATGACCCCCGCCCCCAGCAGGGCGTAAAGCACCGGCTCCCACTCCCGCCGCATCCGGCCACGGCGGCCACCGGTGTAGTTCCGGGCCACCCGCCGGGCCTCCTCCACCAGTTCCCGGGCGGTGACGCCCTCGCCGCCGGCATCATTGCGGACGATGAAAATAGCCTGCTCGAAAAAACGCTGATCCGGCGAGTCCACCACCACGATCCGCCGGGAGATCCCTCTTACCATCGTTCTGACCCTCCTCCGTGCCGCTGCCGGGATGGCGGAGCGGCCTCTCCGATTCTGATGGTACTATTTTCCCGCGAACAGGCAAAGACTATACCGCAAAGCGGGGCTTTCCCGAAATTTTCCTCACACCGGCCGCTCTGCCGGGCTTTGCCGATAGAGGACCTGGACAGCGCAGTCATCCTGCAGCTTTTCCCGGCGGATACTCTCCGAGACGATGAGATTGGCCAGGGTCTGTGGATCGTCTCCGTTCCAGCCCGCCAACAGATCCTGGAGCCACTCGTCCCGGCTGGCATCCGCCACGCCGTCGCTGATCATCACCACAAAGCTGCCCTCCTCTAAGGTCACCTTGGTCAGGTCCGGGGAGGCGGGCGTGCCCCGCAGCCCCACCGGCAGGCTGCCGCCGCTGATCCGGCGGACCACGCCCCCCTTTTTCAGATAGCTGGGAGCCGCGCCAAATTTATAAAAGGCCGCCTCCTCCCCCCGCAGCACGCACAGATCAACCGTGGTAAAGCTGCCGGTCTCCGCCCCCCGGAGGGCCATGGCGGAGTTCAGGGTGGTCAGGGCCGCCTCCGGCTGGATGTCCGCCTCCAAAAACTGGCGCAGCAGACGGCACGTCATGGCAGACTCCTTCCGGGCCTCCTCCCCGCTGCCCATGCCGTCCGCCAGGATCATGCACCAGCTTCCGCCGTCCGTGCGAAAGGCCTCCATGGTGTCGCCGCAGACCCGCTCCCCTTCTCTGGGCCGCAGGGCTGCCCCCACCGCGCAGCGGCTCTCCTCCCCAAAGGCGGGGCGGCAGGGCTCCATCCCGGCGGCGGCCGCCGTCAGCAGGTCGGACATCTGGGCATACTGACCCTTGGCGCTGCGGCGGGTCTCCTCTAACTGGCGGCGATACTGCCGCCGGAGAAGGAAGGCCGCCAACTCCCCATCCAGCGCCCGGAGCAGCCCGGGAAAATGGATGCAGCGGTCCGCGAAATAGGCGGGGAAATCCTTTCCTTTGGCGCTTCCCCGCTCCAAAAGAAAGGGTGTGGCGTCATTCATGGCGTTGTAGGTGGCGGTATAATCCTTCTGCCAGCAAAGCTCGCACAACGCGCAGCCCCGGCACACCTTCTCCGCCGCCCGGTCAAAGATCACCGCCGGATTTTCCTCCTGGGGCGGCGCTGTGCGGCTCATGCTGTCATATAAGGCCCGCAGGGCCTCCGCCGCCCGGTCCAGCCGTGTCCGCAGAAGGTCGGGCAGCGCCGTCTCCCGCTCCGCCTCCCGGCGGAGCCGCTTGCCGCCGAACACCCGCCGGGGCAGAGCCATAAAGATCAGGGAGCCGGCGATGGTCTCCAGCAGCAGTGTCTGGGCCAGGATCTCCCGGGAGGTCATCATAGCCGCCAGGGCGCCCAGAAAAAAGGCCAGGGCCGCCACGCACCGGCGGCGGCAGCGGGAGGCAAACAGCCCCGCCGCCCCATAGGCCGCAGTGAAAAGGCCTCCGGTCCCTACCGTCAGGTCTGTCATCAGCCCCATGCCCAGCCCGGCGCTGACCCCGGCCAGGCCGCCCTGGTCATAGGCCGTGCAGGCCAGCAGAACGCACAGCAGCGTTCTGCCGATGGACACCTCCAAAATGGTCAGGTCCCCCAGGGCCAGCGTCAAAACCGCTCCTAAAAACAGCAGCCCCTCCGGCGCGAGGCGGTCCTCCTCCGGCTGAAAGAGCCGCCGCAGATAATGGGCGGACACACCGGAGAGGATGCTTGCCGCGGCACAAGGCGCCGCCAGCTCCAGCGGTGAGAGGGACTGGGCCACATAGATGCCTCCTACGGCCAGCACCATCGCCGCCGTCAGCACCGGCAGTACCCAGGGCTGCCGGAAGACCGGCAGATCCCGGAAGGCGGTGTCCGCCGTCAGGATCAAAATGCCCACCGCCGTGAAGGTCAGCACCTGCTGAAAGGGCAGAAACAGCAGCGCCCCCATCACGCCGCCGCACAGGGCCGCGGCGCCCTCCATCCCCGGTCCCGCCGCCGCCACGCAGCCCATGGCAAAGGGCGCGTAGCCGCCTGCCGTCCGGCTGGCGGCCAGGGCCGCTGTCAGGAAAAAGCGAATGCCGCAGTTCATCCACCTGCCGTTTCCCACGCTTTGAAGTTCCAATGCTCCGTACCGCGCCATGGATACCCCCCTCTTCCGTGCCTCCCCGCCGCAAGGCCCCTATGCGGTGCCTGTCCCACTGCGCCGGAGAGCTCTCGTTGTCAGTATCCTACCGCCGGCGGCGAAAAAAACCTGTCGGAATCAAGCGGCGGGCCGCAATTTCACGAGCATGGCGGGCGATTTGAAGCCGCCCTTGCATTTTCCGGGAAAATTCGATACACTAAGACTCATCAAATGAAGCGGAGGACGCCCATGCGCATCGGAACTGTTGAGATCCATTCAAAACTGGCTCTGGCCCCTATGGCCGGCGTGACAGACGCCGCCTTCCGGCAGATCTGTTCTGAATTGGGGGCGGGCTACACCGTCACGGAGCTGATCTCCTCCAAGGCCCTGTGCTACCACGATAAAAAGACCTTTTCCCTGCTGACCCAATTTCCCGGTGAGCATCCGGCGGCGGTGCAGATCTTCGGCAGTGACCCGATCTGTATGGCAGAGGCCGCCCAGATCGCCATGGAGGCCAGCGGCGCGGATATTTTAGACATCAATATGGGCTGTCCCATGGGCAAGATCGTCAACAACGGAGACGGTGCGGCCCTGATGAAGGACCCGGAAAAGGCAGGCCGGATCATGGAAGCCGTGGTAAAGGCCCTGCCCGGTGTCCCCGTCACCGCCAAGTTCCGCCGGGGCTGGGA
>CAZFJB010000088.1:0-5490 GCA_964519775.1 uncultured Oscillibacter sp. | reverse complement strand
CAGCGACGTGATCGTGGCGGTGGAGAACACGGTCTCCGAAACGGAGGACATGAAGCTCAACAGCTTTGTCACCGTGGCCGACGCCACCAAGGTGAAGGTCTATATGAAGAACTTCGGCGAGTTCTACAATAACCAGATCGAAGCCGCCGGCACCATCATCCTCTCCCGGACCCAGAAGCTGACCCAGGAGAAGCTGGAAGCCGCGGTGAAGATGCTGCAGGAGAAGAACCCCGGTGCCGCCATCATCACCACCCCCTGGGACGAGCTGGACGGCAAGGCCATCCTCTCCGCCATTGAAAAGGTGTCTCTGGAAGAGGAATTGCTGGCGAAAATGCGGGCGGAGCATGAGGCGGATGAGCATGAGCATCATCACCATCATGACGGTGAGTGTGACGATCCCAACTGCGGCTGCCACCATCATCATGACCATGACCACGATCATGACCACGAAGATCATGACCATTGCTGCCACCATGACCATGAGCACGAGCACGATCATGAGGAGCACGAGCATCACCACGACCATGAGGAAGGCTGCTGCCACGATCATGACCACGAGCATGAGCATCACCACCATCATGACGGTGAGTGCGATGATCCCAACTGCGGCTGCCACCATCATCACCATCACCACGCTGACGAGGTGTTCACCTCCTGGGGCAAGGAGACGCCCAAGGTGTTCACCCAGACGGAGATCGAGCGTATCCTCACCGAGCTGGATTCCGGCGAATACGGCGCTATCCTCCGGGCCAAAGGCATCGTCAGCGGCGGAGACGGCGCGTGGGTGGAATTTGACTATGTGCCGGAGGAGCATGAGATCCGCGCCGGCCACCCCGACTATACCGGCCGGCTGTGCGTCATCGGCTCCGGCCTGAAAGAGGACGGGCTGAAAGAATTGTTCGGTCTGTAAGTGAGGGATCTTCATGGCTGATATTCCTGTATATCTCATCGCCGGATTTCTGGACGGCGGCAAGACCAATTTCATCAACGGCATCCTGGAAGACGGCTTTGCCCGGGAGGAGCGGACCTTGCTGATCTGCTGCGAAGAGGGCGAGGAGGAATATAACGCCCAGGCGCTGGAAAATGTGACCGTGGTGACGGTGGAGGATGAAGAGGAGCTGAAATGTTCTCAGTGCAAGGAGTGGGAAAAGGAGTACCGCCCCAAGCAGATCCTCATCGAGTACAACGGTATGTGGTCTTTGGAGCGGCTGTACCGGGAGGTACTGCCGGCCAACTGGGTCCTCTATCAGATCATGACCTTTGTGGATGCGGGCACCTTTGAGCCCTACGCCAAGAACATGGGTCAGATCATGATGGAAAAGATCACCAACGCGGATCTGCTGGTGTTCAACCGCTGCACCGACGAGCTGAAAGACGCGCTGCGCAAGCGGAATCTGCGGATGGTGAACCGCAGGGCGGACATCTATTTGGAGGATAACGACGGCAACAGCGAAGATTACAACAACGGCGAGGTCTGCCCCTTTGATCTGGATCAGCCGGTCATCGACATTGCTGACGAGGATTACGGCGTGTGGTATGTGGACGTGATGGACTACCCTGACCGCTGGGCCGGCAAGACCGTTCACATGAAACTCCTGATGTGCCACTCCCAGAAGTACAAGGGTACCCACTGCCCCGGCCGGTTCGCCATGGTCTGCTGCGAGAATGACGTGCAGTTCCTGGGCCTGGTGGCCAAGGGCATGGACCTGAACAAGTACCACAACCGGGAATGGGTGGAGGTGGAGGCCCGCATGGCCGTGGAACACCACACCGCCTACAAGGGTAACGGCCCGGTGATGCACATTATGTCCATCAAACCCTGTGAGCGGCCCAAGCAGGATGTTGTGAACTTCTGAATCCTCTCCCCACAGGGGGATATAAACGATCACGCGACAGACGCTGCCCCGCCTCCCACAGGAGGCGGGGCAGTCTTCTATGCGTATATTCTTGCTTTTTTGCCGCAAATCCATATAATGTTGGTATGAACTCTCCCGGAAAGGACGTACTGTTTTGAAGAAAAACCGTTTTCATAAAATTTCCCTGCCCCTGTGGGCTGCTTTCCTGGCTGCCGTGGTGCTGGCGGGGGGCATCACCCTGCTGGCTCTGTGGTGCCAGCCCAATGCGCTGCGCAGCGTGCTGGCGGTGTTCCGGGGACAGCCCCTGCTTATCGTTTTGAACGCCCTGCCGGTGGGACTGCTGCTGCTGACCTTCGCCTTTTTGTTCCGAAACGTCTTTTACAGCGCGGCGCTGGTGAACCTCTTTGTCTGCGGCTTCTCCATTGCCAACCGGATCAAGATCGAGGTTCGGGACGAGCCGGTGTTCCCCCGGGATCTGGCTCTCCTGCGGGAAGTGGGCAGCGCCATGGGGACCTATGAGATCACCTATCCTGTCAGGACCATCGCCGTGGTGGTGCTGATGACGGTCCTGCTGGCGGTCATCGGCGTGTTCGTCACCTGCCGCCCTCTCTCCTTTGCCGCGCTGCGGGCCCGCCCGCGCCGGAAGGACGCCATTGGCTGCATCGTCACCGGCAAATGCTGGGCGGAGCGTATCGTGGGGGCCGGGGTCAGCTTCGGCGTGCTGGTGGGGTTGATCTTCACGGTCTACGCCAACAACGACCTCTATAACTCCTTCCGTGTCAGCAACGCCTACTATATCCCCGCCGTGTTCAACGAGCTGGGCTTTCCCTACTGCTTTTGCCACCAGTTTACTACCTACCCCGTGGATAAACCGGAGGGCTTTTCCAGATCCGAGGCCGCTTCCTGGGAGACAGGGACGCAGACGGATTTGGGAAAGGACGTGAACGTCATCATGGTGATGAACGAGGCCTTTTCCGACATCACCGATGACACCATGTTCCGCTGGAGTTCGGAGACAGACCCCCTGCCCAACCTCCATGCTTTGCAGACAGACGATCACGCCGTCACCGGCCATGTGGTGGTGCCGGGCTTTGCCGGCGGCACCGCCAACACGGAGTTTGACGTGCTGACAGGGATGCAGACCAACGCCATCTCGGACACCACCACCTCCGCCATGCGGGTGGTGAACCGGGATCTGGACAGCCTGTTCCGGGTATTCGGGGCGGATGGCTACCGCACCTCCTTCTTCCATCCCGGGGATGCCTGGTTCTATAACCGGGAGAACGTGTACCGCTGGCTGGGGGCGGAGGAGATCATCTTTGCCGAAAGCATGGCCGACCTGGAATATAAAGGTCGCTGGGTGACGGATGACTACATGGCGGGCCTCATCGAGGCGGAGTTTGAAACGGCGGTCAGCGAGGGCCGTACCCTCTTCCACTATACCACCACCATCCAGAACCACATGAGTTACACCGCCGACAAATACGGTGCGGACTACGACTACTCCCCCGTTTCCGTTACGGCGGACATCTCCGACGAGATCCGCGCCATGCTGGAGGTCTATACCGAGGGTGTCCGGGACGCGGACGCCATGCTGGGGCGGCTGGTAGGCTATTTCGGGGGCCGGAACGAGCCGGTGGTGCTGGTGTTCTTCGGCGACCATTTGCCCTACCTGGGGGATAACCAGAAGGGCTATGCGGAGCTGGGCAGCGAAGTGGCCATCGCGGAAAATGAGCGGGCGGACATCCTCTGCTCTTATAAGACGCCTTACATCATCTGGGCCAACGACGCGGCGGCGGAAACGCTGGACTGGGAGACTGCCGTGGAGTCTCTGGCCCTGCCGGAGGACGGCGTTCTCTCTGCTGCCTTCCTGGGCAGCGCCGTTCTGGATCTGACGGGCCGCCACGGCGAAAGCCCGTGGTTCGATTTCCTGTCGGAACTGCGGCGGCTGACGCCGGTGGTACAGAAAAAGACCTACATCTACACTGACGGCACGGTGCTGCCCCAGCGTATTCTGAACGAGCAGACCGACGAGGTCTCCATGGCGCTGAAAGAAGCTGTTTCCAAATGGCGCTGCTGGAGCTACTATAAACTCAAGTACGGCAACATAAAATAAGGCGAAGCGGGAACTTTTGGAAGGGATCGCTCGTCTGAAAATAAACAGAGTAAAGGAGGAGAGCCTTATGAAAAAATGGATGCTGTGTCTTTTTTGCGCGCTGACCCTCACCGGCTGCGGCCAGAAGGCAGAACCTGCCGCTCCCGCGCCGCAAACGCCGGTGACACTGCCGGAAACGAAGCAGGAGCAGCCGGTGGTCATCACCCCGGAGGCGGACCGTGCCCCCACGGCGGCGGAGTTGGGCCGGGAGGAGAAAACGGACCTGGTTTTTTATCTGGAAGGACAGGAGGAGACCCTGCCTGCCGCGCTGTATATCGGCCAGGGCTACTCCCTCTACATCCCTGAAGAAGATTGGACGCTGGAGCGTGACACAGAGGACGGCGTGGCCGAGGAGTCCTGGGAGAACACCATCAATGACGATGTGGAGCTGACGGTTTTCCACCTGGGGAACATGACGCTGGCGGAGGCGCGGGCCTGGGTGACGGCACAGGAGGATGACTACGACCTGATCGAAGATGCCCGGGGCGGCTTGGGCGGCAGCGACCCGAAGGATGGGGATGTGCTGATGGTGTCCTTCCATGGGGAGGACGGCATGCTGTACGCTGTGGCGCAGAAGTACCCGACGGAGGCCGCCGAGGGATTCGGTGCCCGGCTGAGTGTTCTGGCAGACACGTTTGAGATCGCCGGATAACGCCCCTATAAAATCAAAATCAACCAGAAGAGAAGAAAAGAATAACAAAGCAGCCCATCCGATTTAAAATCGAATGGGCTGCTTTGTTATCAGGTTTTGGCGTTGATGCTGGCGCCGCATTTAGGGCAGGTGATCACGATCTTTCCCTTCCCAACCGGCACCCGGCAGATGGCCCCGCACTTGCAGGTGAAATACTTGTGGTCCTTGTCCGCCCGGCGGGCCTTGGCCCCGGCGGCGTTGTTCTTCTGCTTCCAGAACCAGCTCATGAACTTCTGGTTCTCCTCCCGCCGCTTGGGCAGATTTTTGGAGAACATCCGAAAGAGGATGAAGACCATCAGCACCCAGATCAGCGCCTCGCAGATCCGGGCGGGGACCCACAGACGGAGCAGACTGAAGATGAGCTGGGCGACAAATACGCCAAGGTAGCACCGCAGAAGCATCTGATTCATCTGGTCCATGCCGTTGCGGCCGTACATAAAGCGGGCCATAGCGCATCTGAGTTTGTAGAACATGGGAGTCCTTCTTTCCTTCGGCGGAGCGCCGGAACTTTTTAACTTAACTATTCTAACGGAAAAAACCGCCGCTGGCAACGCCTTTGTTGTGAAGTTTACAAAATGGTCATTTATTTTCGCGTTTCCGCGTGCTATCATAACAGATGAATTGAATAAAAACAAAGGAAGTGCGTTTTCACATGGCAAAGAAACAATTCAAGGCGGAGTCCAAGCGGCTCCTGGATCTGATGATCAACTCCATCTACACCCACAAGGAGATCTTCCTGCGGGAGATCCTCTCCAACGCCAGCGACGCCTGCGACAAACTCTGCTACC
>CAZFJB010000087.1:0-5516 GCA_964519775.1 uncultured Oscillibacter sp. | reverse complement strand
GTGCAGTAGATGGGCATATTCACCTGCTTGAGCACATAGGGGATGGCGCCGATGTGGTCCTCGTGGCCATGGGTGATGAACAGGCCCCGGATCGGGACTTGTTTTTGATGAGGTAGGTCACGTCGGGGATCACGCAGTCGATGCCGTACATATCGTCACCGGGGAAGGCCATGCCGCAGTCTACCACGATGATCTCGCCGCCGTACTCATAGGCGGTCATATTTTTGCCGATCTCATTGAGACCGCCGAGAGGGATGATCTTCAATTTTTCTGCCATAGATAGAATAACTCCTTTTTGATCAAACGCCTGAAAAGGCGGGGCTATGTAGGAGCGTTTCATAAGGGCGGGAGACGAAATGGGGCGGGACGGGCCCAAAAGGGCACGCCAAATAAAGACGCCCGTTGTCCGCGCGGCCCCGTTTCGCCGGCGGAGGTCCAGTAACGTCTGCCTGTCCCTGTATGAAACTGCTCATTTATTTGACCGCGGCAAGCACGAACCACGGAAAAATACGATAAAGAAAGAGTAAAAAAACAGCGTCGGAGCCTTGCTCATCGAGGCTGGATTTGATATAGTGGGATACGAACCGCGGGCGGAAGACCGTCTGCGCCCGCGTCCCTGTCATGATAACACAACAGGGAGGCGAAACCTGTCGCGGCGGGGCGGAGCGGCTCTCCGAACGCGCGCACGATAGCAATACAAAAATTATTATAGCACAAGAAAGCACTTTTGTATACATAAAATTTTTCACTTCAGAAAAAGCCGGCGAACGGGGGTTCGGCACGGCGAGGGAGGCGGATATGCGGACCACCATCAAGATCATCGCGGAGAAGGCGGGGGTGTCCATCGGCACCGTGGACCGGGTGCTGCACCAGCGGCCTTATGTCAAGGCGGAGGTGCGGGAGCGGGTGCTGCGGGTGATGGAGGAGCTGGACTACCATCCCAACCGCATGGCCAGCGCCCTGGCCACCAGCGGCACGCCCCGGCGTCTGGCGCTGATCCAGCCGGAGTGGGACGATGACGTCCGGGGAGAGATGGAGGCGGGCGTGGCCCGCTTTTTGGAGGAATACCGGGACTACAACGTGTCTTTGGACTGCCGGACCTACAGCCGGGAGGACGAGGGGACGGAGTGTCTGCGGCTTTTGAATGAGGCGGTGGAGAACGGTGCCCGGGCTATCGCCCTGTGCGCCTCCGGGACGGAGGAGATCCGCCGGGGACTGGAGCGTCTGGCGGAGCAGGGGGTCCTGACGGCCACCTTCAACTCCGATGTACCCGGGGGAAAGCGGCTGTGCTACGTCGGCGAGGACGGCCACCGGGCCGGCCGGGTGGCCGGTGAGATCGCCGCCCGCTTCCTGCGGCCCGGAGAGCTGTGCCTCGTGGTGTACGCCGGCCCCGCCTACAGCGCCCACAAGGCCCGTGTGGACGGGTTTCTGGAGCGGTTGGCGGAACGGGGCTTTTCCAGGGAGGACTGCCTGGTGGCCGCCACCCACAAGGATTACGCAAAGACCCGGCAGGCCGTATCCCAGGCGCTGGAGGGCCCCCGCGCGCCGAAGGTCATCTACATGGCAAACCCCAGCGTGTCCGCCTGCGCGGACGCTATCCGGGAAAAGGGAATGACCGGGCAGGTCCATGTGCTCAGCCACGACAGCGGGCCGGAGATCCGGGCACTGCTGCAAAGCGGCGAGGTGGACTTTACCATCGACCAGGATCTGGCCTATCAGCCCTGTCAGGCGCTGCGGGTCCTCTTCGGCGCCCTGATGGGCCGGAAGCCGGAGCGGGACTGCTATGACACCGCCTGTCCCATTCTCAACGCGGAAACTATCTGAAATGCCTGAAAAACGGAGGGCAAATGCCCTCCGATCTTTCAAAAATAATCTGTGTACGCACACAATGGAGGAAATGACATGAAAAAGTACACTTTTTCACCGGCCGTTCTGGCGCTGACCGCCCTGAGCTTCACCCTGGGCACCTGTGAGTTCGTCATCGTGGGCATTCTGCCGGAGATCGCGGCGGGGCTGGGGGTGAAGCTCGCCGCCGTGGGGCGGCTGGTGAGCGTGTTCGCCGCCTGCTACGCGGCGGGCACGCCGGTGATCACCGCCGTCATGGGCCGGGTGCCTCGGTTCCGGCTGCTGCTGATGCTGCTGGCCGCCTTTTTGGGGGTGAATCTTTTGAGTATGTTCGCCCCCGGCGTGGGCGTGCTGTACGTTTCCCGGATGCTGGCGGCCCTGGTGTCCGGCCCGCTGACGGCGGTGGCCATGCTGTACGCCAAGGACGTGTCCGCACCGGGCCACACAGCCCGCTCCGTGGCCATGGTCTATACCGGGTTTTCCATCGCTTCGGTGGCGGGGGTGCCCATGGGCACCTTCGTGTGCCAGCACTGGGGCTGGCGGGCCACCTTCGCTCTGATCACGGTGATGACGCTGGCGCTGACTCCGGTGCTGGTGCGTTTGCTGCCCCGGACGGCTGCCGGTGGGGAACAGGACGGCAGCCTTCTCCGTCAGTTTGCCATTCTGCGGGATGGACGGATGTCCGCCTGCGTATTGATGATCGTGTTCAACGGCTGCGCCACCTACACGGTCTATACCTACCTCACGCCCATCCTGACGGACGTCCTGGGCCTTGGGGACACGGCGGTGAGCCTGCTGCTGGCGGCGGTGGGATTCTGCTGCCTGGGCAGCAATCTCCTCTCCGGCTGGCTGGGGGAGCACGGCGGCGTGCGGCGGCTGCCGGCGGTCTTTGCCGTCCAGACGGTCCTTTTCGCCCTGATGCCCCTGCTGCTGCGCCGTCCCGGCACCGGCCTCGCGGCGGTGTTTGTGATGGCGGCGTGTATGTATATCCTCAATACCCCCTGCCAGATCCACGCACTGGAGCTGGCGGAGCGGGATTACCCCTTCGCCGCCACTCTCTGCGCGTCGGTGCTGTCGGTTTCCTATAACTTTGGCATCGCCATCGGCTCCTTTGCGGGCAGCGGTGTGCAGGAACGGTGGGGGCTGACGGCCCTGGGCGTCCCGGCGGCGGTGTTCGCCCTGCTGAGCCTGCTGGAAAACGGCGTGCTGCTGCGCTGCGTGGACCGGCGGGCGAAGAACGCGGCGCGGTAAGGCTTGCGCCGCGCCCAAAAGAGGACAAAAGCCGCCGGATTTTCGGATTTCCCGGGAAAATGGCATTGCGCACGGCTCCCTGAACTGATATAATAGAATGACCTATCGGATGCGCGCGGCGCGTTACCACCCTTGCGGACGGCATCAGCCGACCAAGCGGATGAATGTATGAGGTACGGAATGAGCAATAAAAAACTTTCCCGTCTTTTGGAGCCCAATCTGAAATTCTATTTTTTCTTTATGGTGCTGTTCGTGGCGGCGGCGGTCACCGTAAGCTGGAAGCTGGCGGCGGCGGAAGCCGTGGTGACGGTGCTGCTGTATGTCTATTTCCGCCGGAACAACCAGAAGCGGCGGCAGGGCGTTTTGCAGTATATCGACTCTGTTACCGGTAGCGTGGACACCGCCAGCAAGTCCACCCTGATCAATTCCCCCTTGCCCACGCTGGTCTTTCGGCCGGACACCGGGGAGATCATCTGGAGCAACGAGAGCTTTTTACAGCTTGCCGGTGTCCGGGAGCATCTTTTTGAGATGCGCCTTAACGAGGCGGCGCCGGAGTTCGATACCCACTGGCTGCTTGCCGGCAAACAGGAGTGCCCGGAGCGGGTGAGCATGAACAACCGCCGCTTCCGGGTCTACGGCAGTCTGGTCCGCTCCAAGAGCCGCGGTGGCCCCCAGAGCATGGTGGCCACCACCTACTGGGTGGAGACCACGGAGGCGGACCACATGAAGGAGGTCTACGAGGCCAGCCGCCCGGTGGCGGCCATCCTGATGCTGGACAACTACGAGGATCTAATGAAGGCCTGCGAGGATACCCAGCGCAGCGCCGTGCTGGCCCAGATCGATGAGCGTCTGCGGACCTGGGCCAACGCGGGGCAGGGCATTTTGCTGAAAACGGACCGGGACCATTATCTCTTCATTTTTGAAGAGCAGTATTTCCAGCATTTTGTAGAGGAGAAGTTCTCCATTCTGGATACCATCCGGGACATCAAGGTGGCGGAGAACATTCACCCCACGCTGTCTATCGGTGTGGGCAAGGATTCCGCCAGCATCCCGGAGCTGTATAAGAGTGCCAAGCTCTCGCTGGAGATGGCTTTGAGCCGGGGCGGCGACCAGGCGGTGGTCCGCAACCAGGTGGACTTCGCCTTCTACGGCGGCCGCGCCAAGGCCACGGAGAAGCGGACCAAGGTGAAGTCCCGGGTGATGGCCAACGCCTTCCGGGAGCTGATGGCCGACGCCGGCGAGGTCTATGTCATGGGCCACGCCTTTTCGGATATGGACGCCGTGGGCGCCGCGGCGGGCATCTGCTGCGCTGCCCGGAAGCGGGGCAAGACCGCCTACATCGTTATTGACGGCGAGCGCACCGCCGCCGCCTCCATGCTGAAAAAGCTGGGGGGACTGCCGGAGTACGCCGATGTGTTCCTATCCCCCGGCGAGGCCTTCTTGCGGATGAAGGCGGGCACGCTGCTGGTGGTGGTGGATACCAACGTGCCGGACATGGTGGAAAATCCCCAGCTTTTGGAGTCCTGCAACCGAGTGGCGGTCATCGACCATCACCGCCGGGGCGCCAGCTACATTGAAAACGCGGCCTTCAGCTTCCATGAGCCCTATGCTTCCTCCGCCTGCGAACTGGTGACGGAGCTACTGCAGTACCTCATTGAGCCGACGGATCTTCTGCGGGAAGAGGCGGAGGCGCTGCTGGCGGGCGTGGTGCTGGACACCAAGCACTTTACCCAGCGCACCGGCGGCCGCACCTTTGAGGCGGCGGCCTTCCTGCGCCGGGCCGGCGCCGACACGGCGGAGGTCCAGCGGATGTTCCAGGGGGACCTGAAGGACATGGTCACCAAGTACGACATTATCCGCCATGCGGAGATGGTGTGGGATCACATCGCCGTGGCTGTGGTGGAGGATACCGGTGTGGACCGGGTGGCGGCGGCCCAGGCGGCGGACGAGCTGCTGACCCTCAAGGGCGTGCAGGCCTCCTTCGTGATCTACCGGGTGGAGGGCGCGGTGCTGATGTCCGCCCGTTCCCTGGGAGAGATCAACGTGCAGGTGATCCTGGAGGCTTTGGGCGGCGGAGGCAACTCTACCACCGCCGGCGGCCGGGTAGAGGACACAGAGCCGGAGAGCGTCCGGGAGCAGCTCATGGGCGTGCTGGACGCGTATTTTGAAAAGTGAGAAAGCGAGGCTGTGCATGACGTTCCTGAAAACGTGGGTAATTTGCATCGTTTTCTCTTTGTTTTCATCTTCTTCGGCGGCTGGATGCTGTTTGATTTCGGGAATCATACCTATCTCGCCATTGCAGCCATAGCCTTTGTGCTGGCGGCGCTGATCTGCATACTCATGTCAATGAACGACCGGATCGATACGCTGGAAGCGGAACTGAAAGAATTGAAAAAACAGGTTTTAACATCAGAAAGTGA
>CAZFJB010000086.1:0-5521 GCA_964519775.1 uncultured Oscillibacter sp. | reverse complement strand
CCTTGATGCCGGGCATGGAGCCGGTGGTGGGCATGAGGGAGGTGTTGAAGGAGCAAAGCAGCACGCCGGCGATGGCCGCCAGGGCGGAGCCGATGGCAAAGGTGACGGAAATGGTGGTGTTCACGTCAATGCCCATGAGCTGAGCCGCGCCCTTATCCTCAGAGCAGGCCCGCATGGCCTTGCCCATCTTGGTATTGTTGACAAACAGGGTCAGGCAGATCATGATGATCAGGCAGGCGGAGATGGTCAGGATAGAAATGTAGGAAATGGTGAGCTGACCGTCAAAAAGCTTCAGGGAATCTTCCACCACAGGGGGATAGGTCTTGGCGGCGGCCTTCCAGATCAGCAGAGCGGAGTTCTGCAGAAAATAGCTGACGCCGATGGCGGTGATCAGCACCGCCAGAGAGGGGGCGGAGCGCAGGGGCTTGTAGGCCAGACGCTCAATGATGATACCCAGCGCCGTGCAGACGATAACGGCCAGGATCGTGGCCACGATGGGGGACAGGTTCAGATAGTACATGGTACAGAAGGAGACGTAACCGCCGATCATGATGACGTCGCCGTGGGCGAAGTTCAGCATTTTGGCAATGCCATAGACCATGGTATAGCCCAGGGCGATGATGGCGTAAATACTGCCAAGGCTGACGCCGCTGATGAGGTAGGATAAGAATTCCATAGGGCAGACCTCGTTTCTTTTTATAATAGAGGGGTGTTCCATGACAGAAATGCGGACGGAGCGGCGCTCTGTCCAGATTTCCGCCATGGAAGCGCTGAAGGCGGAAAGGATCGGGAAGGAGGGGACCCGGGCGGGGGCCCCCGCGGGATTTGGATCATGCCGATCCTATCGGGTCCCATTCGGCAGGATAGGCTGTCAGGGGATCTCCCCTGACAGCCGACCCTGGCAATTCAACTTTTTGCGCTCTGTGTTCCCGGTTTACTGGGGCAGAACGTAAACGCCGTCCTTGATGACGTAAGCGGTGGGAGCCTTGGAGACCTGACCCTCGGCGTTCCAGGTCATGTCGGAGCCGGTGAGGCCGGTGAAGGAGATCTTGGTCATCTGGGCGACCAGAGCCTCGCAGATGTCGGTGGAGCTCATGTCGGCGGTGCAGCCGGCGGCCTCCAGAGCCTGCTTGACGATGTAAACACCGTCATAAGCGTCAGCGGCGAACTGGTTGGGCTCCACGCCGTTGGCGGCGGTGAAAGCATCCACGAAGGGCTTATTGGATTCCACAGTGGCGGAGAAGGGAGTCAGGAGCATGAGGCCCTCGGCCATAGCGGGGTCAAAGCCTTCCATGGTCAGGATGCCGTCCATGCCGTCCACGCCGAAGAAGGTGGGCTCATAGCCAAGAGCCTTGGCCTGGCTGAGGATGACGGAAGCGGGCTGATAGTAGATGGGCATGAACACCAGGTCGGCCCCGGCGCTCTGGGCACCGGCAAGCTGGACGGAGAAGTCCGTGGCGGTGTCGTTGGTGAAGGTGCCCTCATAGACGACATTCATGCTCTTGGCGGCGGCTTCCTTCACAAAGGTGTCCCGGATGCCCTGAGAATAGGCGTCGTCATTGCGGTAGAGAACGGCCAGCTTGGCGTCGGGCATATTCTCGGCGATGTAGTCAGCGGAGGAAACGCCCTGGTTGGGGTCGGTGAAGCAGACCTGGAACACGTTGTCCTTGCCGGCGGTCACGTCCA
Organism: uncultured Oscillibacter sp.; assembly: GCA_964519775.1. Classification (GTDB taxonomy): domain Bacteria; phylum Bacillota; class Clostridia; order Oscillospirales; family Oscillospiraceae; genus Oscillibacter. The sequence goes on along the minus strand of CAZFJB010000086.1, from coordinate 3,835 downwards.
CAGCGGAGGCGGAGGGGGTCAGCATGAAGGTGCGGTCCTGGTTGCAGACCTCAGCCACGGCCATGGAAGCGCCGGTGGTGGTGGGGCCCACCATGACCTGCATACCCCAGTCCATCAGGGTGTTGTAGGCGTTGACGGATTTTTCGCCATCGGCCTCGTCGTCCTGGCCCTGGAACTCAAACTTGATCTTGGAATCGCTGGCATTGATCTCCTCCACAGCCAGCTTGGCACCGTTGACAACGGCCTGGCCGTAGATAGCGGCATCGCCGGTCAGAGGGCCGATGGAGCCCAGCTTGAAGACCTGGACATCATCGCCGGCGGCGGGGGCGGAAGAGCTGGAAGAGGAACTGCCGGAAGAGGAACTGCTGGAAGAGCTGGAGCTGCCGGAGCCGCCGCAGGCGGTCATGCTGAAGACCATGGTCGCGGCCATTACAAGAGCAAACATTTTCTTTTTCATATCGATCTTCTCCTTTAAAAAATAAGAATGAATGGATTATATGGAGCGCTTCTCCCGTCCGCCGGCCGTGCGAGCGTGGAAAAGCGATACAAAAAGCGGTCCCACCGCTGGCGGAACCGCTTTCCTGTATCAACAGTTAAAACGAGCGTCCAAATCGCCAGGGGGTATGAACTTCACGAATCGCCAAACGTACCAGTACCAGGACCGCCAGAATGGTAATCAGGCCCAGAATGGATACCAGCCCAATAATCAGGGCGCAAATAATAATGGACGCCATAATAATGGCGTCCAGAACGATCATAATGGCGTTGGCGGAATCAGCGCAGCACGCAGTCGCGTTCGCGCAGGGAGCGGACGCGGAAGTATTCATATCAGAATTCATGAAAAACTGACGAAACATCATCTTTATACCGCTCCTTTCTGCCTGAACTTTGGGTTTATTTTACCCCATTAAAGCGACGTTGTCAACAGGCAGACTCTTGTAAAAATGGATAAAGATGCGGATAAAGTCAGAAAAAGCGACTCTGTTTTGCACAAAAACCAGGGGGAAGATAGAGAAGCGCGGCTTCTGTATCTTGCGCGGGAGAGCGGGAGCGGTTATACTGAAAGCGCGAAAGAACAGGAGGGGATCGCTGTGAGTAACTGCGAGGAGTGCGTATACTATAATTATGACCCGGAAACGGACACCAATTTCTGCGAGGCGGATCTGGACGAGGATGAGATGGAGCGCTTTCTCCGCTCCGCCAGCAATGCCTGCCCCTTTTACCGGCTGGGGGATGAATACCGCACGGCCCGGCGGCAGTGAGGGCTTGGCCTCCCGCTGCCGATCTGTTCAGCGGATAACGCGGATAGGTTTTCCGCGTGCGGGTTCTTTCCGTTACAGGAGAATAGCGGCGCGTTATCAAGGAGATACTGTTTACTCCAAACGCGCGCTGCCGATCTGTTTGGCATTTTGGAAATTTGCGGGATCTTTGCGAAATTTTGCTTGACAAAACAAGCATCGGTCTGTTATTCTTAGCCCGTGAGAGGGAGTAGCTCACGTCTTTATGACGTTGTACGATTCGCCACCACGGCCATTTTGGCCCGGATCGTGTAGTAAGCAGCGAGACTTTTGCCGTCTGGACGCGGCAGGAGCCTCGTTTTTTTGTTGCGTCTGGGAATCATAATTGTGTGGAGGAACCGAACATGAAAACTGTAGCATTGGTCATTTTCATCGCTGTCTACGCGGTGATGCTGCTCCTGCCCAAGCGGCGGGCTATGGCGGCGCTGACTGCCGCGGTGGTCTTTATGATCCTGGGGATCATTTCCGTGGGCGACATTCTCAGCGAAGTGGACTGGAACGTGCTTTTGATGCTGGCCGGCACCATGGGCACCGTGGACCTGTTTATCCGCTCCAATATGCCCAACCGTCTCTCCGACCGCCTGGTGGCGGTCCTGCCCAGTGTCAAGTGGCTCATCATCGCCCTGGCTCTGTTTGCCGGTCTGGTGTCCGCCTTTGTGGACAACGTGGCCACGGTGCTGATGCTGGCGCCTGTGGGCATGGCTATTTCCAAGAAGCTGAATATCTCTCCTGTCAATACGATCCTGGCCATCGCTGTTTCTTCCAATCTCCAGGGCGCTGCCACGCTGGTGGGCGACACCACTTCTATCCTGCTGGGTGGCCATATGGGGCTGGACTTCATGGACTTCTTTGTCTATAATGGCCACGCCGGTATGTTCTGGGTGGTGCAGGCCGGCGCACTGGCGACGGTGCCTGTGATGCTGATCCTCTTCCGCAAGGAAAAGGGCAGACTCAACGGCGGCGAACTGACCCCGGTGACGGACTATCTGCCCACATGGCTGCTGCTGGGCACCGTGATCTCCCTGATCGCAGCTTCCTTCATCCCCAACAAGCCTGACATCACCAACGGCGTGCTGTGCATGGGCTTCTTCCTGGTTGGTCTCGCGCTGGAGGTGGCTCTGGGCCGCGTCAGCACCGACACGGTGAAGGACGTGGTGAAGGCCATCGACTATGAGACGCTTTCTCTGCTGGCCGGTCTGTTCCTGGTGATCCACGGCATTAAGGAAGTGGGCATCATCGATGACCTCAGCCGCATCATCACCAGTCTCGGCGGCGGCAATCTGTTCCTGACCTATACGATCATCGTCTGGGCCTCTGTGCTGATCTCCGCCTTTGTGGATAACATTCCCTACACGGCCACCATGCTGCCCGTGGTGGGCGGCGTGGCCGCTTCCCTGGGTGTGAACCAGGCGGTGCTGTGCTTCGGCCTGCTCACCGGCGCTACCCTGGGCGGCAACCTGACACCCGTGGGCGCCAGCGCCAACATCGCCGCCTGCGGCATCCTCCGCAAGGAGGGGTATGAGGTGACTACCGGCCAGTTCATGCGGATCGGCGTGCCCTTCACCCTGGCGGCGGTCTTTACCGGCTATGTGCTGGTGTGGCTGATCTATGCCGGCATGGCCGCCTGATCCCCATAAAATGTACTATAAAAGGAGAGCCGCAAGGCTCTCCTTTTTTGCCGGGGTGGGGAGGTGAAACAAAAAGCGCTCACCTGAAAACAGGTGAGCGGCTTTTTAGTCTACGATATCCACAGAAACTTTGACGCCGGTACGCTGGGCGTAAGACCGGACCACGGTCCGGATCTCCTTGGCGATGCGGCCCTGACGGCCGATCACCTTCCCCATGTCATCAGGGGCGACGCGCAGCTCCAATGTCAGCTCCTGGTCGCCCTGGATCTCCGTAACGGAGACGCTGTCAGGATCGTCCACAAGATTTCTGGCGATGTAGAGCAGCAAGTCCTTCATGATCCGCCCTCCGGATTAGAGGACGTCCACTTTTTTCAGCAGGGCCCGCACGGTGTCGGTGGGCTGAGCGCCGGACTTGATCCACTCCTTGGCACGGTCAGCGTCGATCTTCACCTCGGCGGGAGAGACGCAGGGATTGTAAGTGCCGATCTCCTCGATGAAACGGCCATCACGGGGGAAGCGGGAATCGGCCACAACAACACGATAGAAGGGAGCCTTCTTGGCGCCCATGCGGCGCAGTCTGATCTTAACCATAGTTCAGTACCTCCAAAATGTAATAAATAATTTGATTTTTATAATAAATGTCTGGAAACTGACATCTAATATACTTACTTCTTTTTGCGCTTCCGCAGTCCACGTCCATGGCTCAGACCGCCGAGACCCAGCTTGCGTCCGCCGGTCATCTGCTTGATCATTTGCTGCATCCCGTCAAACTGCTTGAGCAGACGGTTCACATCCACCACGTCCAGACCGCAGCCGGCGGCAATGCGCTTTTTGCGGCTGGCACCCAGGATCTGGGGATTTTCCCGCTCCGCCGGGGTCATGGAGAGGATGATGGCCTCTGTATGGGAA
>CAZFJB010000085.1:0-5522 GCA_964519775.1 uncultured Oscillibacter sp. | reverse complement strand
CCTCTTCAACGGCTACTCCACCATCTCCCTGGGCTACGCCGGCCTTTACGAGTGCGTAAAGTTCATGACCGGCAAGAGCCACACGGACCCCTCCGCCACTCCCTTCGCCCTGTCCGTCATGCAGAAGATGAACGACAAGTGCGCCGAGTGGAAAAAGGCGGAAAATATCGACTACTCCCTCTACGGCACGCCCCTGGAATCCACCACCTACAAATTTGCCAAGTGCCTCCAGCGCCGCTTCGGCGTCATCCCCGGCATCACCGACAAGGGCTACATCACCAACAGCTACCACGTCCATGTGACCGAGGACATCAACGCCTTCGATAAGCTGAAGTTCGAGGCCCAGTTCCAGCACCTCTCCCCCGGCGGCGCCATCAGCTATGTGGAGGTGCCGGATATGCAGAACAATATCCCCGCCGTGCTGGAGCTGATGAAATTTATCTACAACAACATCATCTATGCCGAGCTGAACACCAAGAGCGACTACTGCCAGGTCTGCGGGTGGGACGGTGAGATCCAGATCCAGGAGGAAAACGGCAAGCTGATCTGGAAGTGCCCCAAGTGCGGCAACACGGATCAGGACAAGATGAATGTGGCCCGCCGCACCTGCGGCTACATCGGCACCCAGTTCTGGAACCAGGGCCGCACCCAGGAGATCCGTGACCGGGTCCTCCACCTATAAAAAAGAGGATCGTCATGTATTACGGTGAGATCAAAAACTGCGACATCGCCAACGGCGAGGGCGTCCGGGTGACGCTGTTCGTCTCCGGCTGCACCAATCACTGCGAGCATTGCTTCCAGCCCCAGACCTGGGCCTTTGACTATGGCCAGCCCTTCACGGAGGAGACGGCGCAGCAGATCCTGGATCTGCTGGCCCCTTCCTATATCCAGGGCCTGACCCTGCTGGGGGGCGAACCCTTCGAGCCGGAGAATCAACGGGCGCTGCTGCCCTTTCTCCGGCGGGTGCGGGCATCGTTCCCCCACAAGACCATCTGGGCCTTCTCCGGCTTCACCTTTGAGGAGCTGCGCTATGCCCGCTCCCATCCCCGGTGCGAGGTGACGGACGAGCTGCTCTCCCTGCTGGACGTTCTGGTGGATGGCCGCTATGTGGAGGCGCTGAAGGACATCTCCCTGCGCTTCCGGGGCTCCAGTAACCAGCGGCTCATCGACATGAAGCAGACCCTGGCGGCGGGCGAGATCGTTTTGCTGCCGGATCTGGACCGGAAACCCGGTCAGAAATAAGGAGGAATTTCCCATGGTCACCATGGCACAGCGTATTGAAGAACTGCGGACAAAAAAGGGCATGAACCGCCCCGCCCTGGCGGCGGCGCTGGGCCTGCCCCGGCTGTCCATTGAAAAATTTGAGACCGGCCGCCAGACGCCCACTCAGGAACAGCAGCAAAAGCTGGCCGCCTGCTTTGGCGTGTCCCTCCCCTATCTCCGGGGCGAGACGGACGATCCCACCAGCATGGATAACTGGCTCAACGGCGCCATGCCCCAAGAGGAGCCTATCGTCCTGCCCAAGGCCGTCCGTCAGGCCACTGCCGCCGTGGTAGCTCAGTCTGAAGGCGGCAAGAGCGACGGCGCCGTCTTCTCCGCCCTGCTAAAAAGCGACTCCTTCCGTGCCCTGGTGCGGGAGAGCGTGCTGGACGTGCTGAAGTCCCCGGAGGGACAGGCCCTTCTGGCCAAGGCCGCCAAGCGCTGAGCCTGTAAAACCGCGTTATTTTTATAAGAAAGCGTCTCCTGTCCGCCGGACAGGAGACGCTTTTCCCTTTTTCCGTTTTTACCCTTCCTCCGGCCGCAGTCTCCGGCAGGTGTCCCGCTCCACAAAGGCAGGTGCGATCAGGGTGGGGCCACCGCCGTCCTTCCCCTCCTGACTCAGACACACCAGAAGCCGCTCCAGGCAGCGCTCCGCCAGCAGCTTGTTCTCCGGGTCAAAGGTGGTCAGGCGGACGTTCCGCAGCGCCGCGTGGCTGATGTTATCGAACCCGATGAGGGAAATATCCTCCGGCACGGAGGCGTAAAACTCCCTGGCCGCCGCCAAAAAGCCCAGCGCCACGCTGTCAGAGGCGGCAAACACCGCCGTCTCCCCCTGATTCTCAAAGAAAAACTGCCGCCCCAGCCGGTGGCCCACGTCGGTCACGGTGGAGGGGCCGGTGTTGCGCAGCACCCGGACGGACATCCCCAGCTCTTTGGCCGTTTCCAGGAAACTCTCGCAGCGCTGGGCCATGCTGTTGTTTTCCTCCCGCAGCCCCAGATACACCGCCCGCCGGTGGCCGAGTGAGTAAAAATAGTGGGCCGCCTGCCGCCCCGCCGCGGCGCAGTCCAGGCTCACCGCCGGCAGCTCCGCCGTTTCGGACAAAACGCCCTGCACCACGATGGGTAGCCGGTCGCTGTAGGGCCGCAGGACCTCTTCCAGTTCCCGGGAGGAGCTGACCAGGATCACCCCGTCCACCCGCTGGCCCATCAGCAGTTCAATGATCCGGGGAAATTCCGGGTCCTCCACCCGCCCCTGGCAGAACATCACCTGAAAGCCCGCCTGGTGGGCCGCCTGCTCCAGCTCAAGCGCGAAGCCGGAGAACAGGGGATTGTTCATATCCGACAGAACGCAGCCGATCAGCCCGGACCGGGCGGCGCTGAGGCGGCTGGCCACCAGATTTTTCCGGTAGCCATACTCCCGGCAGATCTGAAAGATCCGCTCCCGCAGCTCTGGTCTGACCCCGGCCTCCCCGTTCAGGGCACGGGACACCGTGGCGCAGGAAACATTCGCCATCCGGGCAATATCCTTGATGGTGATGGACTTCATAGTACACTCCTTATCCAACTGAAAACGATTGCATGAAAATATTCATTTTTTGCAGTTACAGGTTCCGTGTTCCCGCTGTCCGCCCGCGTTTTCTTTTCACTGTTTCATCATAATATATACCACTGTAAATGACAACTACGAAAATAGCTGTCTTTTTTACTGAAAATCCAATCAATATTTTGACTAATATAGAGAAAGCGCTTTCAATCTCTTGACGTTTCCGCAAAAAATTGCTAATCTTTACAAAGAAAACGGTTGCGCACTCTGCGTACCACAGATGGAAACGGAGCGCCGGTATGAAACGGGTAACGATCCGGGACGTGGCAAGGGAGGCCGGCGTCAGTCCCTCCACTGTCTCCCGCGCCCTGAAGGGGCATACACTTATCAGTGAAGAGACCAAGGAGGCCGTCCGGCGCGCGTGCATCCGCCTGCGGTATGTGCCGGACCTGACGGCCCAAAGCCTGGCCGGTCGGCAGACCCGCTCCATCGGCGTGATCCTGCCGGACATCCGCAACCCCTTCTACGCGGCGCTGTTCACCGTGATCGAAGAATCCGCCGCGGAAAACGGCTACAGCGTTCTGCTCATCAACACCCGCTATGACCCCGACCGGGAGCTGGATGCCGTTGACCGAATGTTGGCCCAACAGGTGGACGGCGTGCTTCTGGCCTCTGTCTCACCGGAGGCCCAGCGGCGCTACACCTCCCTCTTTTCCTCCACCCCCATTGTCTGCATCGGCAACAACCACGTGGGCGATTGCAGTTTTGTGGAGGCGGACAACACCCAGGGCGCTTGGGAGGCGGTGCGGTATCTGCGCCACCTGGGGCATCAGCGTGTCGCCTTTTTCGGCGGCGGCCGTGCCTCCCGCACGCTGGAGCTGCGGCTCAATGGCTATCACAGCGCCATGGCTCAGGGCGGCGAGCCTATCGTATGCGCTCTGGCCCCCCACTCCTCTGATCTGCGTGCCTGGTACCGCCAGCAGGCGCTGGACCTCTTTCAGCAAAAAGAGCCCCCCACCGCGGTCCTGGCCTATTCTGACGAGATCGCCATGGAGCTTTTGGACGTTTTGGCGGAGTTGGAAATGGAGGTCCCCCGGGATCTCTCTCTGATCGGATTCGACAATGCCGATTTCGCCAGCCTGCCTTACATCTCCCTCACCACCGTATCCCAGAAGAAATACCGCATGGGCCGTCTGGCCACCCAGCGTCTGCTGGAAAAGATCGGTGGCGACCAGCGGCAGACTTCAGATATTTTGCAGCCGGAGCTGATGATCCGCTCCTCATGCCGCAGAATTTGATAAGGAGCCTTCTCTATGCGTCAGATCCCTCTTGAAGAGCGCAAGCGCCTGGGGGCGCTGCTGGACACCCGGTCACAAGCTGAGGTCATGGCCCAGATCCCCCAGTTTTCCAAGGCGGAAACAGACAATTTCGTGCAGCCCCCCGCCGCTGTGCCGGATGGGTTGGGCGTGCTGATGTTCAATATGGAGCGGGGCGTGAACCTGCCCGAGATCCGGGACTTCCTCCGGGACTGTCCGGACATCCAGCCCTTTGACGTGATCCTGGCCAACGAGCTGGACGACGGCTGCGCCCGCTCCGGCAACAAAAATACCGCCCGGGAGCTGGCCCTGGCCTTCGGCCTGAACTACGCCTGGGGCCTGGAGTTCATCGAACTGGTGAACAACGAGAATGAAAAAGGCTTCCACGGCAACGCCGTCTTTTCCCGCTGGCCCATCCGCAAGGCCGGTGTCATCCGCCTGCCGGAGCAGTACAACTGGTACTTTGACCGGCAAAAGCGCATCGGCGGCCGACTGGCGGTCTACGCTGAGCTGGATGTGGGCGGCCGCCCGGTAGGCGCCGTCTCGATCCACCTGGAAAACCGCACCCACGGCGAGGGCCGCAAGGCCCAGATGGCCACCATTCTGGAGGCCGTGAAAAAGGAACTTCCCGGTATGCCGCTGATCCTGGGCGGCGATTTGAATACCAACACCTTTGACGGTCGTGCCAAGGAGGACATCGGCGTCATCGCCGCCGATCCTGACCTGCGCCGCCGGTGTCTGGAAGATGTTTCCAGTTTTGAACCCCTGCTTCCCCTATGCGCCGCGGACGGATACGAGATCGTCCCCGGCACGCCCAGACTGACCCGGCGCAAACCCCTGCCGGATGGGTCCTTCCTCCCTCTGCGGCTGGATTGGATCCTGCTCAAGGGGGCCGCGTCCTCTGAGAGCCGCATGATCTCCACCGCGAAAGAGGATCTGACCTATGCCCGTCCCGGCTCCGCCCTGGCGGCGTTCCAGGGTGCGGAGCTGTCCGACCACAATGCCGTTTGGGCCATGTGCCATCTGAAGTAACGGCACCCTATCCCGGTTTCCCTCCTGCGCAAGCAGGATCGAAATAGAAATTTTGGCTGAAAAGGAGAAACGATCTATGAAGAATTCCACCAAGCGTCTGCTGTCCGCGCTGTTGGCCGCTACCATGATGCTGGCCCTCACCGCCTGCGGCGGCTCCAAGACTGAGGCCCCCGCTGAAACTCCTGCCGAGACCCCCGCTGAGACTCCTGCCGAGACCCCCGCTGAGACTCCCTCCAGCAAGGAACTTTCCGTTTACACCGCCTTCCCCGAGAGCGAAGTTATTTACTACTTCAACAAGTTCGAGGAAGAGACCGGTATCAAGGTCAACTATGTCCGTCTCTCCGCCGGTGAGATGCTGACCCGTGTGGAAG
>CAZFJB010000084.1:0-5526 GCA_964519775.1 uncultured Oscillibacter sp. | reverse complement strand
ATTGACAGCCTTTGCCTTGGCAATGACAGTCGCCAGACGGGAGTTGTTGGCGGGGTCGCCGGAGCCGCCGCCCTCTTTCACCGCCACCATGATCTCCTTGGCGATCTTGGTGAACGCGGCGGAGCGCTTGGCGTCAGCCGCGCCCTTGGTCTTTTGAATATTATGCCATTTAGAATGTCCAGACATGGTAATTAGTCTCCTTCAACAAAATAATGTATCGCTTCTTTATGGGAAGCGGATTTTTCGATCATGAGCTGGGGAAATTCCCCTTTCAGATAGTCCACCAGCCTTTGGCAGACCACATCCTCCGTGGGGAAATGTCCCGCGTCGATGAGATTGATGCCTTTAGGACCCGCGTCCAGGAACTGGTGATAGGTCAGATCCGAGGTAACAAAGGTGTCGCATCCGGCGGCAATAACGGTATCGATCTCATCGCCGCAGGCACCGCCGCCCACCGCCACATACCGCACCGGTTTTTCTCCGGCATAGCGAACGCCGTTGGCGTGAAGTGACTGGCAAACAAAGGCCGCAAAGTCAGATAGCTTTACATCTTTCTCCAGCCGTCCGCACCGGAGCAGCCTCACCTCGTCCCCCGGCAGGGGCCCAGGGTCCTCGATCCGCAGCGCCTCCGCCAGGGCGTCATTGACGCCGCCGGGGGCGATGTCCAGATTCGTATGCATGGAAATGACGGAGATCTCCGCCTTGACCAACCTTCTCAGGAGATGCCCCAGATACCTGTCCGGCCGCAGGGTCTGCATCTCCTTTTCGTGCCAGCGGACGTTCATCAGAGGGTGATGGGCCACGATGAGCTGGCAGCCCAAAGCCTCCGCCTCATCCAAGACCCCCTCTGTCACATCCAGCGCCACCAGCGCCCGCTCTACATTCTGCGCCGGGTCGCCCTCCAGATGGCCCACATTGTCCCAGTCAAAGGCCAGTTCCTTTGGAGCCAGGCGGAACAGCGCCTGTTCAATTTCCCGTACAGTTGGCATGGCGCCACTCCTCTCTTGCCTGGAATAGAGCGGTCAGGATCTCCCGGAGCTCCTCCGCACGCTTTGCGTCCTCCGGGCGGCCGGAGCGCTTCACGCCCGCCAAAATCCCCTGTGTCCGCACGATTTTTTCGATCAGATAGCGGTCCGCCAGGGGATCATGGGTCAGCTTCACGCCGCCCCAGCGCTGCCGCAGAGACAGCGTCATCTCCCCCGCTTTCGCCTCCATCACCGTGTAAAGGGTGCCCCGGTCCCGGACCAGCGCCTCCCGGGTGATGGCAAAGCCATGTTCCGCCAAAAACTGCCGCACCAGTTCCTCATGGGTCTGGGGCTGCAATAAAAGGGTGTGCTTCCCGTCCGCTGTCCAGGGAGCCGCATCCAGAATGGAGAGGATGGTCTCCCCGCCCATTCCGGCAATAACGATAGTGTCCACCTCCGTGGGGCGGATATCGTCCAGACCGCCGCACAGGCGGTATTCAATGTTGTCTGTGCCATACAGCGCGCCGGTAGCCTTCGCTCGTTCCAAAGGCCCGGAGCGCAGATCGCTGGCAATGGCCCGGCGGATGGTCCCCCGCAGCCGCAACCAGGTGGGAAGATAGCCGTGATCCGTGCCCACATCCGCCAGATATGCCCCCTCCGGCACCCATCCGGCGATGAGCCGCAGCCGGGGCGGCAGTTCCAGTGCCCGCATGGCCTCTCCCCCCTTGCATAGTCATGTCCTGTGAAAAAAGCGCTGAACGGTCGCCGCTTCCCACGGACAGGTATAGGACGCATACAGGCATACCTGTATGCGTCGCCGCAAAATTTCATTTTACGGCGCGAGTTTTTCTTCGAAAAACTTTTGATTGAAATCGTGCAGGAAACCTCTGAACGGTTTCCCGCACACACCCTTCCCTTCCGTCATCGAAAGCACTCCGCTTCCCACGGACAGGTATAGGACGCATACAGGCATACCTGTATGCGTCCTGTGATAGCGGTGAATTACTGCTCCTTGTTGGCCTCTTCGTTCACCAGAGCCAGCAGCTTGTCCACATCGATGCCGTGGACCATGCAGGCCTCCTCCACGGTCTCGCCCCGGGAAGAGGGGCAGCCCAGGCAGTGCATACCGATGGAGAGGAAAATGGGAGCGGTCTGGGGAGCGATGTCCAGAATATCGCCGATAATGGTGTCTTTCGTAATATTGATCATGGGAATGATCCTCCTGTATGAAAAAATAGCAAGGATATTATAAACAATTATGTCCCGGATTTCAATAGCAAAACGAAGAAAACTCCCGCAAAAGGCAAAAATCCGGGTCCTGCCGCCTCTCAGCGCAGGAACATGGCGTCACCGAAGCTGAAGAAACGGTATTTCTCCCTTACGGCCTCCTCATAGGCCGCCAATACGTTCTCCCGTCCGGCGAAGGCGGATACCAGCATGATGAGGGTACTCTCCGGCAGGTGGAAGTTGGTCACAAGGCCGTCCATCACCTTGAAACGGTAGCCGGGATAGATATAGATATTCGTCCAGCCGGCCTTGGTCTCCATGGTGCCGTCCTCGTTTGCCCAGGATTCCAGGGTCCGGCAGGAGGTGGTGCCCACGCAGATACAACGGCCGCCGCCAGCTTTGGTCCGGTTGATGAGGTCCGCCGTCTCCTGAGAGATGACGCAGTACTCGCTGTGCATCTCATGGTCGGTGATCTCCTCCTCCTTCACCGGCCGGAAGGTGCCAAGGCCCACATGGAGGGTCACATAGCCGATCTCCACACCCTTGGCCTTGATCTTCTCCAGCAGCTCCGGGGTGAAGTGGAGCCCCGCCGTGGGGGCCGCGGCGCTGCCGATGACCTTGGAGTAGACCGTCTGATACCGCTCCTGATCCTGCAGTTCCTCTTTGATATAGGGCGGCAGCGGCATTTTGCCCAGCCGCTCCAGCACCTCCAGGAAGATGCCCTCATAGTCAAAGCGCACCAGGCGGTTGCCGTCAGGCAGGACCTCTGTCACCTCCGCCGTCAGGGCACCGTCGCCAAAGGAGAGCTTCGCCCCCTGGCGCATATGCCGCCCCGGACGCACCAGACACTCCCAGGTCTTCTCCCCCCGGTCGATGAGCAGCAGCACCTCGCAGGCACCGCCGCCCGGAAGCCGCTGGCCCAGCAGACGGGCGGGCAGGACACGGGAGTCGTTCAGGATCAGGCAGTCGCCGGGGTTCAAAAACTCCGGCAGCTCATAGAAATGGTGGTGCTCCACCGCGCCGGTCTCCCGGTCCACGGTCATCAGGCGGGAGGCGTCCCGCCGCTCCAGAGGCGTCTGCGCGATCAGTTCCTCCGGCAGTTCATAGTAAAAATCACTGGTTTTCATGTTGTCGCTTCCTCACCGAATGGTCACGCCCGTAAAATAGAACGTTAAAATCTCATCATAGCTGTATCCCAGCTCCGCCATGGCCTTGGCTCCGTACTGGCTCATGCCCAGATTATGGCCGCTTCCGGTCCCGGTCAGGGTGAAGCTCCCGTCGGACTGCTTACCGGGCTTCACAGCAGTGCCGCCAGTCTGCACAGTGGAGGTCCCGGAGGCGCTCAAAACCGCGAAGCTCTTGCCGCTGAGGGCACTCAGGGTCCCCTTGCCGGAGATGACGGACACGCCGTCCAGAGAACTCAGGCTCTGCTTCGAGCTGTTCACATACACGTCTCCCCCGGTGGACGGCCCGCCGCCGTTGATGGAAAAGCGCATACTCTTGGCGGACTTGCCGTAGGTGCTGCTGTAAAAAATCGTGCGGCTGGTCTCCCCCGTCACCGTCAGATCGTCCCGACTGCCCTCAAAGGTCACCGCCAGAACGTTGCCCATGGGGGAATACTCCGAGACATAGACATTCTGAACGGTCCCGATGGAATAGCCCTTCTGATCCAGGATCCAGGTCAGCTCCTCCGCCGTGTAGGTGACGGACCACTGGTAATTGGGGATGGTGGTCTGGCTCTCATAGGGGTCCTGCTTGCCCAGCAGATAGCCCGTTTTGCCGCCCCAGACATTGACGCCGTCCTCCGTGGCCCCGCCGTTGGAGGAGTGGTAAACCGGATTCTGCACCAGCGCCCCCTGATGATACAGCAGTTCTCCCGCCGTGTTGTCCACGGCCTGGTCCGACACTGCCGACGGACCCGCGCCGCCGCTGCCGGTGCCGTAATACACCTGGCAGCAGGTGGAGGCGCACACGTCAAAATTGGCATGGGAAGTGGTGCGGCAGGCGTAGGTCCGGGCGCAGACCGCCTGAGCCTCCAACGCCGCCAGAGGCCAGTTCGGGTTCATCTCATAGGGGATGACACCCTTAACGTATTTCTCCAGTTCCACCAGGTTCATCACCGTCAGGTTTCCGCCGTTCGTCCGCAGATATTCAAAGGAGCCGGGATATTTGTACCCCTTGAACCAGGTCTCCGTGTTCCGTCCCTGCGGCTCCACGCCCAGATCCACCCGACCGCCCTCGTCAAACTCGAAGAGCACCCGGTCGGTCCGGGTCACAGTCACCAACACGCCGGTATCGGAAGAAGAAACCACTGTCCCCTCCCCCAACTGCTCCGCAGCCCGGCGGGCCTCCTGCTGGGAAGCATGGCACCCCACCCGGACTACATATTCCCCGTTGATCCAGGCGGGATAGCCGCCCAGTCTCACAGCGGCGGACCGGGCCGTTTCAAAGGTGGAGAAGCCGTCAAGCTGCACGTGCCAGGGACCCAACAGGGCCTGATACCCGCCGCTGGGGGCGCTTTCGGAATAGATGCCGGTCCGGGACATATAGATAGTACCGGCGGCAGTCATGGAAATCGCGATCTCATCCGTCCAGCCGATCTCCTGAAAGTCCCGGTCCCCGTCAAACCAGCCGAAGGCATAGCCGGAGCCCACCGCATTTTCCAGATTGGCGGAAAAGAGGGCGCTTTCACCGTACCGGAGGCCCACTTTCACCGTATCGTTCACCACCGCGCCGGCGGAAGCCGCGCCAAAGGTAAAAAAAGTCACAACGAACAGCATCGTTAACAGCAGTTTTTTCATGGAACCTCCCGAACACAACGGTATTGACGGTATCTGGAAAGCGTGGTATTATACGAGTAGAGAACATTTGTCCGCTGTGCAAGTACACGCTGAAGCAACACCGGGTCTTCCCGGAAATGCCCGTTTAGTCATTATAGTACAAGACGGCGGCGGATTCAACAAAAAAAGACAGAGCCAGCAAAGTTTCAAGGCTCATGGGAAAGGAACACGTTATGAAACAGTACAAGGTCGGCATCATCGGCGGCACCGGCATGGTGGGCCAGCGGTTCATCACCCTCATGGAGCATCATCCCTGGTTCCAGCTCACGGCCATCGCGGCCAGCAGCCGCAGCGCGGGAAGACCCTATGGTGAGGTCGTGGCCAACCGTTGGGCGCTGGACATCCCCATGCCTGAGGAGGCCCGCGATCTGGTGGTTCTGGACGCCGACGCGGATGCCGAAAAGCTGGCGGAGATGGTGGATTTCTGCTTCTGCGCCGTGGACATGAAGAAGGACGAGATCCGCGCGCTGGAGGAGCGGTACGCCAAGCTGGAG
>CAZFJB010000083.1:0-5574 GCA_964519775.1 uncultured Oscillibacter sp. | reverse complement strand
AGGAGTTTTTCAGCGGCTCCCACAGCACGGCGGAGGACATGGTGCTGGCCAGCAGATATTTCCAGTAGTACAGGGTAAAATCGCCCACATGGCCCTGGACCCGGCGCAGCTCGCCCTGGGCCAGCGTGAAGGTGCTGGAGATCATCGTCAGCAGGGGGATGATGATCAGGCAGAAGAGGACGACAAGACTGACCAAGACCACCATGTTAAAGGGGTTTTTCAGCACGTTCAGGATCAGGTTCTTCATGCGCCGCTTGGTCATGGTTTTTTTGGGTAAGCCATTTTTCGACACGATAACACCTCTTTCTGAATACTGCCGGGGATCGCTGAGCGGCAGCAGCCCATCTCTTATCTCGCATTCGTGCAGCGCCGCGGCGGAAAATGACCGCCCCACTCGCAAACGTTTGCACTTATTTAATGCCATTATATAGAACCTGTTAGGGAATTGTCAAGAAGGATTATGGCTATTTTCCTATGATTTTTTTATCTATTTTCACAATAGATGTGCAAAATGAATAAAAACCGAGAAAAATTTTGTCGTAATTATCAGGCCTGATCCGCTGTCCTTGGCTCACAGGAATGAATACGTTTTCGGAAGCCTGCCCCCGGTTTCCTCGCCGCCGCGCCCGGACTCCCGCGCCCTCGATCCTGCCTTCCGGCCCCGAATGCCTCCCGTTAAGAACCACGCGGCCGTCCCCGGTCACCGGGGACGGCCGCGCGCTGATCCAAATATGAGACGGGTCAGGGGACAGAAATTCCGCCAGGAGGATCTTCTGATCTGAGCCGATCGCGTCAGGTCCGGCCATCAAGTCCTTCCGGGCGCTTACACGCCAAGCAGGTCCAGAAGTTGGGAGACGGTCTTTTTCCCGAAGGTGACCTGGGCGTCGTTGATGACAAGACAGGGAACGCTCATGACCTGATGACGGTCCTGCAGCGATTGAAAATGGCGGATGTCGTACACATCGGCGGTGACGTAGGGATTTTCCGCCGCGATGCGCTGGGCGGCCTGGACCAGCTCGGGGCACATGGTACACGAGAGGGTCACCAGCAGCTTCAGTTCCGTCCGCTTTTTGATCCCGGCGATCCGCCGGCGGGTCTCCGGGTCCAGAGGCTGGCCCGGGCCGGCGGCGTTGTAAAGCCCCAAAACGAAAGAGGTGAACTCGTGCCCGCCGGGGACACCGTGGAAGGCAAGTCCAGTCTCCGTGCTGTCCGCCAGGCAGACCCTGACACAGGGGGCGCTGTCATCCGCAGTCCCCGCCGATTCTGTTTCCACCGTCAAAAGCGGGGAAAGGTCCGCCAGAGCGGTCATATAGGCCCGCAGCTCCTGGGAGACAGGCCGGTCGTCCAGCCGGAGTTTCAGCCGCAAGGGCCGGGCCATTTTGGAAAGCACGGCCGAGAGTTCCTGCCGCATCTCCGGTGTAAAGGGGCCGCTGCCCTCCGTTTCCGCCGCCTCCGGCGGGGAGGCGGGGACCGGGGACGGCGGGGAGGCGGGGACCGGGGACGGCGGGATCGGGCGCAGCCCGGTCCGCCGCTGGGCCTCCGAGGCGTATCGCTCCAGCTCCGTGGCGGCCAGCGCGCCGTCCCCGGTGGCGGTGACCACCTGCCGCAGGGGCTTGACGCACACGTCGCCTGCGGCATACAGGCCCTCTACGCTGGTTTTCTGGCTGCGGTTCGTGATGATATACCCCTGGGGGTCCAGCTCCGCAAGACCCTTCACCAGGCCGGTGTCCGGGGCGTATCCGGCGAATACGAACACGCCGAAAAAGTCACCGGCCTCCGCCCGGCGCTCCGTCACCTCACCGGTGGCGGTATTTTGATAGCGGACGTACTCCAGCGCTTTTTCGCCGGATACCTCCTCCAGTACCGTGTGGGGCAGAACGGTGATCTTTTCGTGCCGTTTTGTCTTCTCCGCCACAGACGCGGCGCAGGAGAAGGCGTCCCCCCGGATCAAAACGGTGACGTGGCGGGCGAATTTGGTGAGAAAGACGCTCTCTTCCGCCGCGGCGTAGCCGCCGCCCACCACGAAGATCTCCCTGCCGGTGAAAAACTCGCCGTCACAGGTGGCGCAGTAGGCCACGCCCCGGCCCTTGAAGGTCTCCTCTCCCTGAAAGCCCACGGATCTGGGATGCGCTCCCGTGGCCAGCAGCACACCGAAGCAGCGCACATCTCCCCGCTCCGTGCGGACGGTTTTTACATCGCCGGAGAGGTCCAGCCCCGTGGCCCCGGCCAGCAGAAATTCCGCGCCGAAGCCCTCCGCCTGGCGGCGCATGGTCTCCGTCAGCGCCTTACCGTCAGTCCGTTCCACACCGGGGTAGTTCACCACCTCGTCCGTCAGGGCGATCTGCCCGCCGAAGCGCTCCTTTTCCAGCACCAGCACCCGGTATTTTGCCCGGGCCAGGTACAGCGCGGCGGTGAGTCCGGCGGGGCCGCCGCCGATGACCACCACATCGTATAGCCGCTGGGGATCGATGACGGCCCCTGCCATCACAGCTTCCCCACCAGGTCCAGACTGGGCTTCAATGTCTCGTCACCGGGCTTCCAGTTGGCGGGGCAGACCTGGTCGCCGTGCTGATGGACGAACTGGCAGGCCTGGAGCTTTCGCAGCAGCTCCTGGGCGCTGCGGCCTACACTGCCGGCCATGACCTCGTACCCGGCGATGCGGCCCTCCGGGTCCACGATGAAGGTGCCCCGCTCGGCGAGGCCGTCCGCTTCGATCAGCACGTCAAAATCCCGGGCCAGCGTGTGCGTGGGATCGGCCAGCATGGGATAGCGGATCTTTTTGATCCGCTCCGAGGCGTCGTGCCACGCCTTGTGGACGAAGTGGGTGTCTGTGGACACGGAGTAGATCTCACAGTCCGCTGTTCGGAAGGACTCATAGGCCTCCGCCAGGTCCTCCAGCTCCGTGGGACAGACGAAGGTGAAATCCGCGGGATAGAAAAAGAACACGCTCCATTTGCCCAGAATGTCCGCCTTGGAGACGGAGCGGAAGCTGCCCTCGTGGAACGCCTCCACCTTGAAATCGGATACCTCTTTGTTGATCATTGACATAGCGTTACCTCCTTTTTTCGTTTGCGGAAAAAGTGTGTCCAAAAAAGCGGCGATAATACCCGCCGCTTGGGACATACTAACGATAAAACGAACGAAAACGAAAGGAGATCCCATGGCAAACGACTTTTCAAAGGGGTATATGCGGGGCTTTCTGCCCTATGCCCTGGCGGCGTTTCTCATCGGGCTGGCGGGGGGCTTTTCCTCCGTTCTGGGGCCGGCCTTTGTGGCAGATCTGGGCATTGCCTACAGCAACACCACCTGGACGGCGCTGGCCCAGGCCATGGCCACCGCCGCCTGCGCGCCGATTTTGGGAAAGCTGGGGGACATCATCGGCCGGCGGACCACGCTGCTGCTGGGGCTGGCGGCCTATACTCTGGGCAACCTGCTGACAGCGCTGGCGGATTCACTGCTGTTTATGCTGTTGGCCCGGTTCATCGTGGGTGTGGGCACCGCCGCCGTCTCTCCGGTGGTGCTGGCGTATATCGTGGCGGAATTTCCGCCCAGCGCCGCGGCAAAGGGCTTTTCTTTGTATATGCTCATCTCCAGCGCCTCCGTCATCTTCGGGCCCACGCTGGGCAGTTTGCTCATCGCCGCCCGGGGCTGGCGGGCCATGGTCTGGGTCTGCGTGGCCCTCTCCGCCGGGGTGCTGCTGGCCTGTCTGGCCCTCAGCCGGGGGGAGCGGCGGAGCGTTCCCGGGAAAGCGGTGAATTTTGACGGCGTTGGGGCGGTGTGGGTGATCCTCTTTTTCAGTTTGACGCTGTGTATCCCCACCTTTGGCCAGACCTTCGGCTGGGTATCGCTGCCTTTTATCGTGCTGCTGCTGGCAGCCCTGGCAGCTCTGACAGGTCTGGTCATGGCGGAGAAACGGGCGGAAAATCCCATTCTCAACGGCGATTTTATGCGGCGGCGGGTGTTCATCCTCAGCGTGCTGGCCCTGTTTCTGACACAGGGGCTGATGCAGGCCAATATGACGGACGTCATCGTGTTCGTCAACTATACCCAGCCGGAAAACACCGCCATTTCCGGGTACGCTATCTCCATTATGTATCTGGGGATGTCTCTGGGCTCGGTGTTTCTGGGGCCGCTGGCGGACCGCTGGCCGGCCAGAGGCGTGCTGACCGGGTCCATGCTCCTCACCGGTGTGGGCTGCGGGCTGATGCTGGCCTTTTCGGAGGATACGCCCCTGTCTCTGCTGGCCCTGTCGCTGGGACTTTTGGGGGTGGGCCTGGGTGGCGGCGGCACGATCTTGATGAAAACGGCCCTCTCCGGCGTACCGGCGGAGCAGGCGGGAGCCGGCACCGGGATCTACGGGCTGTTCCGGGATCTGGCCGCGCCGTTTGGCGTGGCGGTGTTGGTGCCTATGTTCACCAATCAGATCACGGCCCTGACAGAAGGGGGCGCGGCGTCGCCGCTGGCGGCGGTCCGGGCGGCGAGGACACTGTCCGTGGTGGAGCTGGGCTGCGTCCTTGTGGGGATCGTTGTGGTGTGGATGCTGCCTGAGGCACATCCCCGGAAACAGGAAGGAGGAGCGTTATGATGAGATTGAAGGATCGGGTGGTGCTGGTCACTGCCTCCACACGGGGCATCGGCCTTGCCGTGGTGAAGGCCTGCGCCCGGGAGGGCGCTGCCGTCTATATGGCGGCCCGGGATCCGGCGCGGGCGGCGGAGGAGGCACAGCACCTGAATAACGAGGGCTGCCGTGTCCGCTGCGTGTATAACGATGCCCGGGAGCCGGAGACCTTCGTCACCATGGTGGATGAGGTGGTCCGGGACGCGGGGCGCGTTGATGTGCTGGTGAATAATTTCGGCGGCTCTGACCGGAAGCGGGACCTGGACTTGGCCCGAACGGAACCCCGGGTCTTTCTGGACACGGTGGAGATGAATCTCCGCAGCGTCTTTCTGGCAAGTCAGGCGGCGGTCCGCTCGATGCGGGCCTCCGGCGGGGGCAGCATCATCAACATCTCCTCCGTGGGCGGACTGGTGCCGGACATCACCCAGGTGGGCTACGGCACCAGCAAGGCGGCCATCAACTACCTGACCCGGCTCATTGCCGTGCAGGAGGCCCGGCACAATATCCGCTGCAACGCGGTCCTCCCCGGCATGACCGCCACAGACGCGGTGGAAAAGAACCTGACAGAGGACTTCCGGGCGCTGTTTCTGCGGCATATCCCTCTGGGCAGAATGGGAACGCCGGAGGAGATCGCCGCCGCGGTGGTGTATTTCGCCAGCCATGAGTCGGACTATACCACCGGGCAGATCCTGGCGGTCTCCGGCGGCTTCGGGGAGGCCACGCCGACCTACGGCGACCTGTCCGGCCGGCTTTAAAAGACGCAAAACCGCCGGCTGCTTTGCCGCCGTGCACCTGTCAAGGAAAAGCAGACACGAAAAACACCATATTTTCAAAAGCCCAGTTCGGTCTTGTACTGAACTGGGCTTTTGTAGCCCAGAGCGGCCGCGGGGCGCTCGTTATTTATGTTATAATGCTCATGAGCCTGTCGGAAGGCTTTTGAGGAGTAGACGGAGCCC
>CAZFJB010000082.1:0-5596 GCA_964519775.1 uncultured Oscillibacter sp. | reverse complement strand
ATACACCCATCTGGACAGCACCTACACTTATATACTCCAGAGCCAGCAGCAGAAAGGGGGTGATTAAATGTTCCCCCAAAACATCCTATCTTGGTCTAAAAAATACGGCATCCCGCCCGAAATCCTTTTAGACCGTCTCGCTTCTCGTAGGTGGGATTTGTTTGCCGCCTTTGTTGTTCCTGCTGACGTAAATATAGAACATATCTTTATAGGATTGAACAATAAAAGCCTATCATTATGTGCCGTGGAACGACAAGCCAGTAACTACGCTTCAGCTTGTTCAGCATTATCGCCCTAAGTACAGCTTGCTATATTATCTTTCAAATCCAGACGGAAAATATATGCCCTACACTAGAGGAGGTGATGAATAATGCCTGACAGCGACATAGACCTATCTGACATACCCGGCGACATAGAAACAGTAATCCCCGATTTTGAAGTTGATGCAATCGCCCGTTGCTTGCTTCCAAAAATCCAAGCCTTTTTTGATAGTCCAGAAGGACAGTTGGCGTTTGAAGAATGGAAGCAATCTCAAAAGTGAATAACAAACAACGAACGGCCCCTACCCGAAAATGGATAGGAGCCGTTTTGTCACGCCGTTGCAATATCATCCAGATAAAGAACAAATCCGAACCCGTCCCCGATTAGGAACAAGTTCGGATTATGTTGGAATGGTGGAGACTACTGGACTCGAACCAGTGGCCTCATGCGTGTGAAGCATGCGCTCTAACCAGCTGAGCTAAGCCTCCAGATTTTAAATTGTCCTATCAGACGCCGCTCACGACGTCTGATAGGTTGGTGACCCGTACGGGATTCGAACCCATGTTACAGCCGTGAAAGGGCCGTGTCTTAACCACTTGACCAACGGGCCGGGGGTGATCCATGAAGCGCCCCGTGACGCTTCATGGATATGGTAGCGGCGACTGGACTTGAACCAGTGACACTCCGGGTATGAACCGAATGCTCTAGCCAGCTGAGCTACGCCGCCATAGATCGCCTGTAACAGGCACGAATTACTATAACAGAAAAGCCCCTGGATTGTCAAGCCTTTTTGATGATTTTCTCGTAAATCTTTTTAATTTTTCTCCACCCGAATGGCATTCACCGGGCACCCGTTGGCGGCGTCCAGCACCCGGCGGACCCGCTCCGGCTCCGGCTGGGCCATCACGCCGGATACCGCCCCGGTGAGGCGGAACACCTCCGGCACAGCGGCGGCGCACATACCGCAGCCGATGCAGCGCGCCGGATCGACACTTACCCGCATAGTAGCCTCCTCATTTCTTCTGATGCCTCCATTATACCCCTCCGCCGCCGTTTTGCAACGCTTTTCTCGCCCGCCGCCTGAAAAACGGAAATCCTTCCCGTTTTTGTAACACTTTATTCATTTACTTGCCGCCGGGTTTATGCTATGCTTGTATCGCCGCACAGCGGTGTTATGTATACCATGCATCCGGTTTTCCCGGACGCTTCGCCATCAGAACAGGAGGACCCTATGAATACCCGCACCCGCAGATTTTTATCCCTGCTGCTTTCGCTGAGCATTCTCAGCGCCACGGCGCTGCCTGCCGCCGCGTCAGACGCTTTGGGGGAGGATCTGTCCGCCAAGGACACCCAGATCCACCATCAGACCCAGCTTTCCACCAACGTGTTCTGGAGCAGCGCCTACTCCGATCTCCGAACCGAGCACTTCATCACCTACACACCCAGCAAGTCCGTCACCCCCATCGTCACCTATGGTGACGTGCTGACGGACCGCTCCAGCGTGGCCGATATGGCCGCCGTGCTGGAAGGGGAAGGGTACCGTGTGGTGGCCGGCATCAACGGTGATTTTTACAATACCACCACCGGTCTGCCTATCGGCCTTGTGATCACGGATGGCATCCTCCGCAGCAGCGACGCCGGACATTACGCCATCGGCTTCCGCCCGGACGGCTCCGCCGTGCTGGGCAAGCCAGGGCTTCAGATCTCCGTGGATCTGGACTATTACGTGGATAACGGCTTTGGCGAGGGAACGCCAGTGATCCGCACTGTCACAGCGGTGAACAAGGCCCGGACCAACAGCGGCATCTACCTTTATACATACGATTTCAACGCCAAGCACACCACCGGCACCACCGAGGCCGGCGTCAATGTGGTCTGCTCCGTGGAGCGGGGCAAGCTGGCTATCGGCTCTGATGTGACCCTCCGGGTAGAGCGGGTGGAGGAATCCGCCGTGGAGGCCATCGGGACGGACGAGGTAGTGCTCTCCGTCAACGCACAGGCGGATAGCTATTACACTGCCGCGCTGCAAGGCGTTCAGGTCGGTTCTGAGCTGACGTTGAGCATTGCCGCTAACGAGGACTGGGACGAGGTGGAGTACGCCGTGGGTGCGCTGTACGTTCTGGCGGAAAACGGCACTGTGACCGCCGGCCTGGCCGCCGGGACCAACCCCCGTACCGCCGTGGGCCAGCGGGCGGACGGCACGCTCATCTTCTACACCATTGATGGCCGCAGGACCGGCTGGTCCATCGGCGCATCCCTGACCCAGGTGGGGGAGCGGCTCATGGAGCTTGGCTGCGAGACCGTCCTCTGTCTGGACGGCGGCGGCTCCACCAATCTGGCCGTCACCACACCGGATGCCACCGCTGTCTCCATTGTCAACACCCCCTCGGAATCCGGCCGCAAGGTCACCAATCAGATCTTCCTGGTGGCGGATGACCGCCCCAGCGGCAAGTTGGATCACTTCTATGTCAGCCCTGAGGCAGACTACGTTCTCGCCGGCAGCGCCGTGGACCTCACCGTCTCCGGCGTGGACACCCATTTCATCCCCATGGATGTCAACTATCAGCTCTCCGCCAGCGACGGTGTGCTGGAGGATCACGTTCTGACCACGCCGACCTATGGCGGTGACATCACTGTCACCGCGGAGCGCCAGGGCAAGACCGGCAGCGCCGTGGTCCACGCCATCTCCCAGCCGGACAGCCTGACCCTCACCGCCAACGGCACGGCTCTCACAGAGCTGACCGTCACCCCCGGCAGCAAAACAGTCCTTACCGCCGAAGCCGTGTGGAACCATCTTCCGTTGAAAGCGGACCCCACCGCCTTTACCTGGGCCTTCAGCGGCTCCGGCGGCGCCGTGGATGAAAACGGCGTCTTTACCGCCGGTGCCCCCGGCGAGGGTACGCTCACCGTGTCGGCGGGCGGCAAGAGCCTCAGCGTGCCTGTCACCGTCACCCGGATCCCTCTCCGAACTGTGGAGGATTTTGAGAAAGCGGACCTGATCTTCACCGGTGGGGACGCCCTCACCGTCTCCCGGACTCACACCGGCACCCACACCGCCCGGGGCCGCTTCGCCGGTCAGTTTGACTACACTCTGGGCGTGGACAGCGGTTATCTGGCCCAGGCTGACAGTGCCTTCTCCTTCCGAAACAGCCCCTACAGCGCCTTGAATCTCCATCTGTATGGAGACGGCTCCGGCAATCAGTTCTCCTTCCTCTATGAAAACAGCGCCGGTGACCGCCTGGAATTGCCGGTAACGAATCTGGACTTTACCGGCTGGCAGACCTTCAGCGTGTCCCTGCCGGAGGAGATCACCCTGACGGGGCTCCAGATCAGCGCTCCCTCCGGCGAATATACCGATGAGACCGGTGCCACCTTCATGGAATACGCCGATACCCCCCGCACCGGTACGGTGTATCTTGACCAACTCGTAGCCGCCTTCCCCGGCACCGTGGACAACGAGCCGCCGGTGGTCACAGCGGCGCTGGATGAGGAGAACTGGACCGTCACCGCCCAGATCTCTGATCTGGTGGACGGCGTTCTGCCCGCCGATTCCGTGTCCGTCACCTATAACGGAAGCCCGGCGGACTACACTTACGACGCGAAAACCGGTGCTGTCACCGTCACCCTCCCCGCCCCTGGCGAGACCGGGGAGGCGGCCCGCGTGACCGTCACCGCCAAGGACGCCTCCGGCAACATCGGCCGGGCCAGCGTGGATGTGGATTCCTACAATCTCGGCCACCACTTTACCGACATCGATGACTATTGGGGTGCGCCCTATGTAGACTTTCTCTTCACCGCCGGCATCACCACCGGCTTCGCTGACGGCACCTTCCGCCCGGATCAGAACATCTCCCGGGCCCAGTTCGCCGTGATGCTCTACCGCTATCTGGGGCTGGACGAGGAACTCTATGAGGACGTGGAGCTGCCCTTCGCCGATCTGAAGAGCATCGGGGACTTTGCCATCCCCGCCGTGAAGGCCCTGTATAGCGAGGGCATCCTCTCCGGCACGGAAAAGGGCGGACAGCTCTATTTCTATCCCAACAACTCCCTGACCCGTGCCCAGGCTGCCGCTATGATCGGCCGCACCCAGGCCAAGGGCTACGCGCTGGCGGCACTGACCTTCGCGGATCGGATCCAGATCCCGGCCTACGCCGTGGACTTTATCCGCTCCATGGTGGGGCAGGGCGTCATCAGCGGCTACAGTGACGGCACCTTCCAGCCCAACCGCAGCATCACCCGTGGCCAGATGGCCAAGATCCTTTATAATCTCATGTGATCCCATAGCACGCACGCCGCCCGGATATTTGGTCCGGGCGGCGCCGCTGTTTCAGCAAAATTTTGCGATCTTTTTCTATTTTTCCGCAAAAAGCCCTTCTCTTTGCGAAGCGACTATGCTATAATTTAACAAAGATTTAACATTTATCGCCCGAGGCTGACACTATCAAACGACTGGAGAGCCCGTCATGGAGCAGAAAAACGCCACCCCGCTCTTCCCCAAGATCGGTCTACGCAACATCAAGACCGCTTTGGCCGCCACTTTGTGCGCGCTGGTCTATTACTTTTTTGACCGCAGCCCCGCTTTCGCCTGCATTGGCGCCATTTTCGGCATGGGCAACAGCTATGGCCAGAGCCGGCTCCACGGCGGCAACCGCTTTTTCGGCACGCTGGTGGGCGGTTTTCTGGGCATGGGCCTCTTTGCCCTCTACGTCCACCTCTTCCCAGACGGCAGCAACCGCTGGTTCCTGATCCCCCTGACCTTTGTGGGCGTGATCCTTCTCATCGTACTCTGCCAGTACATCTGGATCGGCGGCATCCAGCCCGGCGGCGTGGTGCTGTGCATCCTGCTGTTCAACACCCCGGTGGATTCCTACATCTCTTACGCCCTCAACCGCATTTTCGACACCGGCATCGGCGTCCTGGCGGCGATCTTTGTCAACGGAATGCTGCCCGGCGGCTTTACCTTCGGCTTCATGCACCGGCTCTACCTCCGCCTTGGCATTGCGGACGATGTGGCGGACGAATTCATGCACCCCACGGAAAACATCTGAATTGGAAAGCAAAAAAACGCCCCGCCCGGAGACTGCTGGGTGGTCGTAAGACAGCTTCAGTCCCGGAATCATTGATTTCCGGGACTGTTTTTGCATATATTGTGGCTATATGGTATCATAGATAAAACGATGAAACAGTTGAATGAACTTGAATTCGGAGATGAATGAACACCCATGAAACACTGTGGAACAAAAAAGTTAGAGACAGATTAGTTTTAAGAAGATATACGAATGAAGATGCTGCCGCAATGTTTAAGAATTGGGCATCGGATTCGGAAGTTACTAAA
>CAZFJB010000081.1:0-5609 GCA_964519775.1 uncultured Oscillibacter sp. | reverse complement strand
TTCAACGGCTACGGCTGGGACGAGGACACCGGTGAGGAGATCCATGGCTATTTCGTACCCAATGGTGTCCGGCATGACAAAGGGATCAAGCAGCTCATCGTGCTGGGAGACGACATCGGGGAGTACACGCTGCAAGGTTACAAGACCGGAGCCTGGGAGGCAGACAATGAGCTGGAGGGCGTTTCCTGCACCGTCACCCGCACGGAGACCACCCTCCATGAGGCACTGCTGTCGCTGTGCGACAGCTATCTGACAGAGATCCGCTCTGATCCCGGGTACTACGCCTGGCTGGCAGGGGCCACAGATATACTGAATACGGAAAATTACTGCGCGCTGGTGGAGCGGATGCTGATGGAGTATGGGCTGCTGTCCGACCACACCATGGACCGCTACAACAACAGCCGCATGGACGAGCTTCTGCACGAGGTACTGACCATCGACCGGGTGCTGTACCTGACGGCGGACATCACCATCCCCGCCGGAGGAACAGCGGAAGTGACGGCAAAATTCTGGAAGATGCCCAGCTTTGATTTCGGCTGCTCCGGGTCAGATCATGTGGACTTGCAGGGTTATGACTATGTGACCACCCTGGATTCCACCCTGACCTTCACCGCCCTGACCGCCAGCCTTTCCCATGTGGAGGGCGTGGAGCTGGCGGGGCAGAACTTCGGTTTTGATCTGGAAACCGGTGTGATGAATGTAACGCTGGCCCCGGAACAGGCCCATTACTATCTGGAACTGCGGCCCAAAGAGACGCAATAACTTGATCCAACGAAAAGCCCGGGCGGCCAACTGGTCGCCCGGGCTTTGTGATGATCGAAGTGTTTGCCCACGGGAAAACGTGGGGGACAAAGGCGCGCGACGCAGGCAAAAACGCCGCTCTCCAACCTTGGAGAGCGGCGTTTTTTATTAGTTGAGGTGGACTTCCTTGGCTTCCTCCGGCAGGAAATAGCCTGCCAGATCGTACTTATTGTAGCCGCTGAAGTCAGAAAGCACCCGGCCCGCCAGGGCATAGCTGCGGATGAAGCGCTTGCCGTCCACGCTGGTCCAGTTTTCCTTGTCCCAGCTCAGGTAGCCGTCCTCATCGGTGCGCTTTTCAGCGAAGACCAAGTCCACCTGACGGTTGTGGTTGGCCATCAGGTCCACCAGCTCGTCTTTGGTCAGGTCCTTTTCCACCTTCTGAATGAGGTCCTTTACGATCATGGAGAGCCTCCTTAACCGATATAGCCGGCGGCCTTGAGGATCTCGGCGGCCTTGGCATGGTTGGCCTCGCTCATCATCACCAGGGGGCCGGTGCAGCCCATGCCGGTCTCAGCGTAAATGCCGGCCTTCCACAGGGCCTTGGCGGCGTCTTCCAGGTCCATGACCTCAATGCCGGGGATGCTGGCGGTGCAGGGCTCGGCGGGAGGACACTTCACGTCCTCCTCCGCGGCGGCAGCACCCTTGGCAGCGGCCTTGCGGGCTTCCAGGATCTGGTTCAGGCCAGCCTTTTCAGCCTTGGCGAACTCATCCTTGGCCACCTGGAACACTTTGCCCCGCACAAGCTGAGCAGCGTATTCCAGAGCGTTGGCGATCAGGGGAGCGCCGGAGGCACGGGAGATGATGAGGATCAGCTTTTCATAGTCCTTGCCGATGCCGGGGCCGTAGCCAAAGCCGGTGGACTCATAGCTGCCGCCGGTGGTGTAGGCGGACATCATCTTGATCATGACGTTGCCGGTGAGGGAGTCCATCACCATCACGTCCGGCGTGCCCTGCAGCACGTCGTTGCCGCGCATGACGGCGCCGCCGTCAGCACGGGCGGAGGTGGCCCACTCAAAGTCGTAGCCGCCCTCTTTCAGTTGGTTCAGCGCCATCTCCGTCTGGCGGGCGCCGTCCACGTTCAGGATGCCCACAGTGGGGTTCTGAACGCCGCAGGCCTTGGCGGTGATGATGCCGTAAATGGTGTTTTTGATCATACCCTCGATGCGGTCGGCGCTGGAGGTGCCAGTGGTGTTGGCCACAAACATCTCACGGCCCTTGCCGGGGGTGATGACACGGCCCACGGTGGAAACACCGATGGGGAAGGGGAAGTGCATGGTGACAGCGCCGTCAACTTCGCCGTTCTCCACCATCTGCTCCATTTTCTTGTGGCCCTCGTCCTCGTCGGCAACGTGGACGGTGGTGACGCCCTCATGCTCCAGCGTGCCGATGTAGTACACATCCACGCCCCGCTTGGAGGCCATCACGGCAGCCTGCATGGCGTTTTCCTCGCCATGCTCGCTGCCCATGCCGGTCAGAGCGATCTTGGGACGGGTGCCGTAAGAGCCGTTTTCCAGCCCCTCGGCCATCTCCAAAAACGCTTTGGCAATGGTCTTTTCCAAATTGCTCATGGTGTGCCCCCTTACTCGGCCTGAGCCATCAGGGTGGCGGCGAATTCCTTCATGGCCTTGGCGATCATGCCCTTGACCTCATCCTCACTGACGCCGGCAGCAGCCTGCTCCTGAGCGCCGCTGTTCTTCTGGATCACGAAGGAGACACCGTCGAAGAGGTTGGTCATGCGGCCCAGGAACAAGGAACCCTTGCCGATGATCATGACACGGTTCAGCTTGCCTTCCAGCAGATCCTCACGGGCGAAGCCGATATAGGGCACGCCGGAGGGGATATGGCCCTGGGTGGGAGCCCAGCCGGTCAGGCCGTGCTTAGCGATGAAATCGTTAAGAGCGGTGCGCTCAATGTCGCCGCGCTTGACAGCCAGAGCGCCGATCATCTTGTAGTTGGCCATGGGCACGTCGCCGGCGCCGGCAGGCTTGGTGATATCGGGGTTCTGCATCTCGGGGGAGAACTTGTCGATATCGGTGACCTTCAGGCCCACGCGGTCCAGAGGATCGGTGACCAGAGCGCCGATAACGGCCTGAGGAGCGGAGCCGGTGCCCACGGTGTGACGGCCCAGGATCTCCAGGTTGATCTCGGGGTTCACGCCGTCGTTCTGGGTCAGGACCACGGCGAAGCCGCCCAGGCAGTCTTCCATGATGGGCAGGTCCTTCTTCACATGGTCCTTGCCGTTCATGCCCAGCTTGGCGGTGCAGCCGCCGGCGGTGACCACAACGGTCTTATAGGCGCCGGACTCGACCAGAGCGGCAGCCTCGATCAGAGCGTGAGAGGGGCCGGCACAGAAGCCGCGGGAGTCGGAACCGGTGGCGTGAGCCAGGCCGGCGATCTCAGCGGCAGCCTTGGCGAAGTTGCCGCCGCCGCGCTGGTTCATGTCGCCGCAGGCCTCTTCGCAGCAGTCGATGACATACTCGACCTCGTCCTTCTCGATGCCGGCGTTCTTCACGGCGGACAGCAGAGCCAGAACGGAGGAAGCCTTGGAGACGATATTCTCATGCATAACGTGAGCGGAGAGGTTCACGTCGATGTCGTGGGCACGGTTGACGCAGCCCACCAGCACGTCGTGATCGTAGAGGCCCTCAGAATGTTCCTCGCTCACCAGACGCTGGATCTCGGAGGCCTCGATACCGTCGTTGATGCGGGCCATGATGGTTTCGTCCATGATGGGGTTGGCAGCCAGCTGGGGCTTGTACTTGGCAACGAAGTCCTTGTCCAGCTTCACCAGGTCAAACACGTCGCAGGCCTGCATCAGCAGCAGGAACTCTTCCTGGGGCATGATCTGACCGAACTTGCCGTAACGATCAGCAACATCGCACTCCTTGTCACACCAGGGCTGAGCCACGGCAGCCAGGTCATCGGGGGTCTTGTTGCCGATGTAGACCTGGTTGGGCCAGTATTTCAGAACGGTCTCATAGTCCCGCAGGTGCTTGGGCAGCTCCTTGAGATAGTCGCCGTCGGGATTCACGATGCGCTCGGTGGTCTGGGTGGTGCCATTGTGGATGACCATATCCGGAGTATGGACCAGGATATAGCCGGCACCCTTGATTACACTTTTCATGTCGCTTCGTCCTCTCTAAAAATTAAATTGGTGGATCTATGACCAAAAATCAGGGCAAAACAGGAGGTTTGCCTTCATTTCCGGCAATAGGAACGGAAGGGGGCGGCGGTTGTGCCGCCGCATCGCGCCGAAAATGCTTTTCGCCGCATCGCGATATTGAAATGGTGCGGGACACCCCTGGTTTCCCGCACACACCCTTCCCGGCGGAAGGGCTGTGGCCTCAGCGCCCATTTGGGCGCTCAGAACGGAAGGGGGCGGCGGCTGTGCCGCCGCCCCTACTTCTTCTTACAGATTACAGATACTTGCAGTAATCTTCACGGATGCTGCTCATCTCGCCAATGATATCATCGACGTCAAGCACCATCTCCATCATGCTGACCTGCTCGTCATAAACGGCGGGATCGATCTCCTCCTTGACTTCAGGCTCGCACACATGATAAACCGTGAGTCCCAACTGGACTCCTGTCAACGGACCGGCGTAAGTCGGGTCACCATTGGTGACCGTCTCAGCAGCAAGGCCGGAAGCCTCGCCCTCAGCGGCGCCCAGAAGAACGACAACGTTCTCAGGACCATACTGCTCGGCGAACTCCTTCACTCGCTTCTGGTTTTCCAGATCCATTGCACCAGCGGCCGTTCAGACGAAGCACTCCGTCGAGGAAAACACAACTTCAGCACCGGCGGACTCAGCGCACGCCTTGATCGCGTCACCGGGAATGCCGTCACGATCGCCGATGATGACGACCTTCTTGCCAGCTAAAATGCTCATGTCTCTTTCCTCCTTCTTCTAAGATTATAGTAAGCCTTTCGGCAAACTACCATAAATGGTTTGTCCCGCGAAAGGGGACGGCGCCCGGCTCTTAGCCGATGTGGCGCTTGATCATCTCCTCGATGGACTCGACAGTGGCGTCTTCCTTCACGACGGAGTCGATCATCTGGCCGCCCTCATAGATGGCCATGACGGGCAGACCCAGGATCTTCTGGCCGATGGCCAGGCGGCGGGCCTTGGTGGTGTTCAGCGCGCAGAACTTCAGGCCGCTGTCAGCGTACTTCTCAGCGAACTCGTGCACATGGGGCATCAGAGCGGCGCAGGGCACGCAGCCGTCACCATAGAAGTCAACGAAAACCTTGCCGGGAGCCTGCAGGACTTCAGCCTCAAAGGTATTCTTATCCAGTTCCAGCATAACAATGTTCTCCTTTTAATAATTTAAAATAATTGGAATCTTATTCCAAATTGGCGATATACTTCTCAGCCTGCATGGCGGCGATGGCGCCGTCAGCCGCGGCGGTGACCACCTGGCGCAGGCTCTTTTTGCGGATGTCGCCGGCGGCGAACACGCCGGGGATGTTGGTGTGCATATTGTCATCGGTGAGAATATAGCCGTTCTCCATCTCAATGATGCCCTCAAACAGGTGAGAGTTGGGCAGCAGGCCGATGAAGCCGAACAGGCCAAACATACCGTCGTCCTCGTCCGCCTTGATGGTGGTCAGCTCGCCGGTCTTGGTGTTCTTGACGACCATCTGGTTGAGGAGCTCCTCGCCCTCGGCACCGGCTTCCTCCACCACGGTGTTCCACATGAAGCTCAGCTTGGGGTTCTTGAAAGCCTTCTCCTGGATGGACTTGGCGGCGCGCAGCTCGTCACGGCGGTGGATGATGGTGGCCTTGCGGGCGAAGTTGGTCAGATAC
>CAZFJB010000080.1:0-5645 GCA_964519775.1 uncultured Oscillibacter sp. | reverse complement strand
TGGAGACCAACTATATGCCCTACGCCATGAGCGTCATCGTCTCCCGGGCCATCCCGGAGATCGACGGCTTCAAGCCCTCTCACCGCAAGCTCCTCTATACCATGTATAAGATGGGCCTGCTGACCGGGGCACGGACCAAGTCCGCCAACATCGTGGGCCAGACCATGCGCCTGAACCCCCATGGTGACGCCGCCATTTACGACACCATGGTTCGCCTTTCCAAGGGCTACGGCGCCCTGCTGACCCCCTTTGTGGACTCCAAGGGCAACTTCGGCAAGACCTACTCCCGGGATATGTCCTGGGCCGCGCCCCGCTACACGGAGGCCAAGCTCTCCGCCGTCTGCGGTGAGATCTTCAAGGATATTGACAGCGACACCGTGGACTTCGTGGATAACTACGACAACACCATGAAGGAGCCGGCCCTGCTGCCCACCACCTTCCCCAACATTCTGGTGTCCGCCAACAGCGGCATCGCCGTGGGCATGGCCTCCCAGTTCTGCGGCTTCAACCTGAAAGAGGTCTGTGAGACCACCATCGCCTATCTGAAAAACCCGGACTGCGAGCTGACGGAAACGCTGCTGGCCCCGGATTTTCCCACCGGCGGCGAACTGATCTTTGACGCCAACGCCATCAGCGACATCTACCGCACTGGCCGGGGCAGCGTCCGCGTCCGGGCCAAGTACCGCTATGTCAAGGACCAGAATCTGCTGGAAATTTACGAGATCCCCTACTCCACCACTGTGGAGGCCATTCTGGACAAGGTGGCGGAGCTCATCAAAGCCGGCAAGGCCAAAGAGATCGCCGATATGCGGGACGAAACGGACCTTTCCGGTCTGAAGCTGACCATCGACTTAAAGCGGGGTGTGGACCCGGACAAGCTGATGGCCAAGCTCTATAAGCTGACCCCACTGGAGGATGCCTTCGCCTGCAACTTCAATGTACTCATCGCCGGCAGCCCCAAAGTGCTGGGCGTGCGGCAGATCCTGGAGGAGTGGACGGCCTGGCGCACGGACAGCGTCAAGCGCCGCATCTACTTCGTCATGGCCAAGAAGAAGGACAAGCTGCACCTTTTGAAAGGCCTCAAGCGCATCCTGCTGGATATTGACAAGGCCATCCGCATCATCCGGGAGACGGAGGAGGAGTCTGAGGTCATCCCCAATCTGATGATCGGCTTTGGCATCGATCAGATCCAGGCGGAATACGTGGCGGAGATCAAGCTGCGGAACATCAACAAGGAATATATCCTGAAAAAGACCCAGGAGACCGACGCCCTGCGGGACGAGATCGACGATCTGGAAGACCTGCTCTCCAGCCCCCAGCGGGTGAAGAAGGTCATCGTGGACGAGCTGAAGGCCGTTGCCGACAAATACGGTGAGTCCCGCCGCACCACCATCGTCTATCCCCACGAGATCACCCAGTACGCCCCGGAGGCGGAGCAGAAGGAAGAATATCCTGTCTCCGTGTTCCTGTCCCGGGAGGGATACTTTAAAAAGATCACCCCAGCGTCCCTCCGCATGGCCAGCGAGCAGAAGTATAAGGAGGGTGACGCCCTCCGCCAGAGCTTTGAGACCACCTCCAACGCCGAGGTCATGTTCTTCACCGACCAGTGCCAGGTCTACAAGACCCGCCTGGGCGAGTTTGACGACACCAAGGCCAGCGTTCTGGGCGACTATCTCCCCGCCAAGCTGAAAATGGACGCCGGTGAGAACGTTATCTTCATGGTCCTGCCGGACGCGGACTATTCCGGCAGTCTGCTGTTCTTCTTTGAAAACGGCAAGGCCGCCCGGGTGGAGATGAAAGCCTATCAGACCACCTCCAACCGCCGCAAGCTCACCGGCGCCTATTCGGACAAGGCCCCCCTGGCCTGCATCCGCCGCCTGGATGAGGACTGCGAGCTGGCGGTCTACTCCAATGAGCCCCGCTGCCTCATCTTCCACACGGCGCTGCTGGCCCCCAAGACCACCCGCTCCACTCAGGGCGTGGCGGTGATGACCCTGAAGCCCAAATATCATCTGGAATCCGTGCGTCTTTCCGCGGAGACCTCCATCACCAACCGGACCCGCTACCGTGTCCGGGCCGTTCCGGCTGCCGGAGCGCTGGTGAAGGAGGAGGACGCCGAGGATCAGCAGATCAGCCTACTGTAAGCGCGGCCCCATTCGAAAGCATAAGGAGAAATTCCCCTGTGAAACAAAAACTGAAAAGCTATGCCATCATTCTGATGGGTTCCCTGATCTTCGCCCTGTCCTTTGACTGGTTTTTCGCGGCCAACGCCGTGGGCATGGGCGGCATCACCGGCCTTGCCCAGGTGCTGAATGTGATCTTCCCCTTCCTGTCCGTGGGCGTGGGTACCATTCTTTTGAACGTGCCGCTGTTCCTGGCGGGCTGGAAATTTATCGGCTTTCACCTGCTGGCCTCCTCTTTGTTTGCCATGGCAGTTTCCTCTGCCGCTATGGACGGCATCGCCCTTTTGTATCAGTTTGCCCCCATGGAGCCCATGCTGGCCGCCGTCTGCGGCGGTGCCATGATGGGCGCGGGCCTGGGCATCGTGTTCTCTCAGGGGGCCACCACCGGCGGCACGGACATCGTAGCCCGGCTTTTGAAGCTGCGCTTCCCCTGGCTGCCTATGGGCAAGCTGGTGCTGGTGCCGGACGGCGTGGTGCTGGTTTTGACGGCCATCGCCTTCGGTCGGGTGGAAACGGCGCTTTACGGTGCCATCGCTCTGTACGTCTCCACCAAGGTCATGGACGCGGTGCTCTACGGTATGAACGCCTCCAAGGTGGCCTACATCATCTCTGACAACTGGCAATCCACGGCAGACGCCATCCTGGCCCGGGAGCGGGGCGTGACCATTCTGGATGCCGTTGGCGCCTTCACCGGTGACCGAAAGAACGTTTTGCTGGTGGCCTTTCCCCAGCGGGAGATCGTGGAGATCAAGCGCCTGGTCCATGAGGCGGATGCCCATGCTTTCATGATCGTGTGCGACGCCCACGATGTGCTGGGCGAGGGATTCGGAGAATACAAGAAAGAAGAACTGTAAACCTGGTTTGATGGAAAAGGAGGAGCATGATGACTGATTTTTCCGCGGTAAAGAAGAATCTGGAGGCCCGGGGCTTCCGCGTCAGTGTGTTTGAAACGGCGGAGAAGGCAGCGGCCTATCTGGACAACGCTGTGGACGGTGTGTCCGTTGGCTTCGGCGGTTCCATGACTCTGGAGAACATGGGGCTGTACGAAAAGCTGTCCGCCCATAACGACGTTTTCTGGCACTGGAAGGCGGAGGACAAGCCGGCGGCGCTGAAAGAGGCCGCCGAAGCGGAGATGTATCTCACCTCTGCCAATGGTCTGGCAGAGACCGGCGAGATCATCAATATCGATGGCACCGGCAACCGGGTGGCCTCTATGCTCTACGGGCACAAAAAGGTGTGGTTCATCGTGGGCCGCAACAAGCTGGCCCCTACCTATGAAGAGGCCCTCTGGCGGGCACGGAACATCGCCTCCCCAAAAAACGCCCAGCGTCTGGGCAAGAAAACACCCTGCGCCGTCAAGGGCGACCGCTGCTACGACTGCAAGAGCCCCGATCGGATCTGCCGGGGTCTGGCAGTGCTTTGGTCACCTATGAACGGCATTGAGACGGAGGTCGTCCTCATCGACCAGGACCTGGGCTATTAAGCGCCGGGGTATCCGCACGAAAGGAGAGGGGCACAGATGAAGCTGCGGAAATGCATGGCGGCGGCGCTGGCGCTGGGGCTGCTGACCAGCTGCGCCCCGATCCTGGAGCGCTCCTACACCACCTCCCAGCCCCACAGCAGCAAATTCTGGGAGAGTGAGGCCGCCGCCACCCTGCGGGCAGAGAACTATCAGGACATCGTCAACGATCTGCTGATCCTCATTGGCCGCCACACGGAAACGGCCACACTGCGCCTGTACGAGTTCACGGACGATCAGACGGCGGCGGAGGAATTGGAACGGGCTACTATGGAAGTCCAGCAGGAAACATCCTTGGGGGCCTACGCCGTGGAGTATATCACCTATGTCAGCCAGCCTCAGAGAGGGTATTACGAAGCGGATCTTCAGATCGGCTACCGGCGGACGGATGAGCAGATCCAGACCATCGTCAACGCCACCCGGTCGGACGCGCTGAACGACCTGCTGGAGGCGGCGCTGGACGGCGGGCGGGAGGAACTGGTGGTCCGGGTGGGCTACTGGCAGCCTGACGGCCGGGAAAACGTGGCGGAAATGGTGGAACAGCTCCGGCTGCGCCGGGAGATCCCGGCAGAAACGGTCTGGGTCATTCACTACTATCCCGAAACGGAGCCTGTGGGGATCGTGGAGTTTCTCCTCAAGCCCACGGAGGAGGAGATCGCCGCCTATCTGGAGGAGTTGGAGCAAGCGGCCCTGGCGGCGGAGGCGGAGCCCCAGGCGGAGGAAGATGGTGACAGCGCAACGGAAAGTGACTCTGACGATCCAGAAAAGATTTCTGAAAAAAATAGGTGAAACCTCTTGACAGAACAAGGAATGTTTGGTATCATACTCCTTGTTCCGCGGGCTTAGCTCATCTGGTAGAGCGCCACCTTGCCAAGGTGGAGGTAGCGAGTTCGAGCCTCGTAGCCCGCTCCAAAAAAATCATCCAGCCTTTTGGCTGGATGATTTTTTTATAGCTGCACTGCCGTGGGGCGAACTCGCTGCCTTCATCTGAACAACGCGCGAAAGCGCGTTTTGAATCAGGGAGGTGAGGCAGGGTTCCCGCGAATCGCCGCCCGACACAGGCGATTCGTGGGATGCCGGGGAGCGAGTTCGAGCCTCGGGGTAAGGTTCCCCTTGCAAACATTCCCTTCCTTGCGAAAAGGGTACTCTCCCGCTGCCTCCACCTGAATCATGCGCAAATCGCATATTGAATCAAAAACGGGCCGATCGGGTGCGCAAGCCGCAACGCCCTATCTTCCCCACTCCAAAAACACAGCCAGGGCATCCCGCGGGATGCCCTGGCTGTTGCATTTCTCTTATTCTTCCGCTTTCCCGCTGCCGGTTTCAGGGTGAAAATGTGCCCAGACCGCATGGGCCACATTCCGGGGCAGCACCGCCGCCAAAGTCTCCTCGTCCGCTTCCCGAATGGCCTTGACGGTGCCAAAATGCCGCCGCAGATCCGTCTGCCGCTTGGGTCCAAGGCCCGGGATGCCGTCCAGGGACGAGCGCATAGCGCTTTTGGTGTGGCTGGCGTGATGATAGGTAATGGCGAAGCGGTGGGTCTCCTCCTGGATCTGCCCAATGAGAGAGAACACCGCCTGATCGTTCACAATGCCGATCTCCCGGCCCTCCGGCGTCACCAGCGCCCGTGTGCGGTGACGGTCATCCTTCACCATGCCGAAAATGGGCACGGTGCAGCCGAACGGCTCCGCCACCTCCCGGACAGCCTGGGCGTGGGTCACGCCGCCGTCGATCAAAAACACATCCGGCAGAGGCAGGAACTTCTCGTCCCCGTCCGCCGCCCGCCGCAAACGCCGGCGCAGCACCTCCCGCATGGAAGCGTAGTCATCCGGGTGTCCGCCGGTCAGCTCCTTGATCTGGAAGCGGCGGTAGGCGGATTTCAGAGGCCTTGTGCCCTGATAGACCACCATGGAGGCCACGATGTCGCTGCTGCCGGTGTTGGA
>CAZFJB010000079.1:0-5665 GCA_964519775.1 uncultured Oscillibacter sp. | reverse complement strand
CAATGCGGCGGAAGGTCTCCGCCCCCGCCTTGTGTCCGGCGGTGCGGGGCAGGCCCCGCTTCGTGGCCCAGCGGCCATTGCCGTCCATGATGATAGCGATATGGCGAGGCGGGCTGCCCGCCCACCCCGCCGTATGCAGCTCAGTTCTTATCTCAGCCATCAGATCTCCAGCAGTTCCTTTTCCTTCCGGGAGAGCAGCTCGTCGACCTTCTTGCTGCTCTCGTCCGTCAGTTTCTGGAGATCCTTCTCCGCCACCTTCAGATCATCCTCGGTGATCTCAGAGGCCTTTTCCTTCTTCTTGAAAGCCTCCATAGCGTCCCGGCGGATGTTGCGGATGGCCACCTTGCCGTTTTCGGCGTACTTGCGGATCTGCTTGACCAGTTCCTTACGGCGCTCCTCCGTCAACTGGGGGAAATTCAGGCGGATGTTGCGGCCGTCGTTGGTGGGATTGATGCCCAGATCGGAGTTCTGGATGGCCTTTTCAATGGCCTTCAGGGCGGAGTTATCCCAGGGGCTGATCTGCAGAATACGGGGATCCGGGGTGGAGATGGCGGCGATCTGGTGAATGGGGGTGGGCGTACCGTAATAGTCCACCATGATGCGGTCCAGCACGGCGGCATTGGCCCGGCCAGCCCGGACAGAGGCAAAGTCCGCGGAAACGGAATCAATGCTCTTGTTCATCTTTTCCTCATAGATCTTGTAATCGTCTTTCAACATGGCTGGGTTCCTCCTTATTCTTTCACAATGGTGCCAACGTTTTCGCCCCGCAGCGCCCGAAGAATGTTTTTCGGGTCCTTCAGGGCAAAGAGCAGCACAGGGATGTGGTTATCCATAGAGAGCGAGGTGGCGGTGGTGTCCATCACCATCAGGTGCTGGGCCAGCACATCGTCATAGGAGATGCTGTCATACTTCACGGCGGTGGGGTCCTTCACGGGGTCGGCGCTGTAAACGCCGTCCACATTCTTGGCCAGCAAAATGACATCCGCCTCGATCTCCGCCGCCCGCAGCACCGCCGCGGTATCCGTGGAGAAGAAGGGGTTGCCGGTGCCGGCGCCGAAGATGACCACACGGCCCTTTTCCAGGTGCCGGATGGCCCGGGAACGAATG
The DNA here is from genome assembly GCA_964519775.1 of uncultured Oscillibacter sp. Classification (GTDB taxonomy): domain Bacteria; phylum Bacillota; class Clostridia; order Oscillospirales; family Oscillospiraceae; genus Oscillibacter. Next base: position 4,558 of record CAZFJB010000079.1, on the reverse strand, counting down.
TACGGCTCCGCGATGGCCCGCATCTCAATGGCGGACTGCACCCGGACGGGGATGCCCTTTTGCTCGCAGACATCCGCCACGGCCAGACAGTTCATCACCGTGGCCAGCATACCGATGTGGTCAGCCCGGCTGCGCTCCATCTTGCCGCCGCCGCTGTTTTTGGCGCCCCGCCAGAAGTTGCCGCCGCCAACGACCAACCCCACCTGGACGCCCATTTCCAGACATTCCTTGATGACATCGCAGACCTGACCGATGACATCAAAATCCAGACCCGCGTGCTTGTCTCCCGCAAGAGCCTCGCCGCTGATCTTCAGCAAGACCCGCTTATATACCGGTTTTTCCATATTGCCCTCCTATGGCGCATGATTTCAGCGTTTATTTTACCTTATTTCTTCCCTTTTGGAAAGGGGGTAACGGAATATTTTCCATGAATTTTCTGTGTCCGGCCTTTTTTCACGGAAATTCCCCGCCGCAACCGATAGTTGACAGCCGGGTGGTAGCCAGATCCGGCAGGATGTGGTATACTTTCGGCAAAAGCTCACCAAAGGTAAGGAGGAAACTGCCATGACACTGGGGCAGCGCGTCAGCGCCCATCGAAAACGGCTGAATATGTCACAGGAGGAGCTGGGGGCACGGCTGAATGTCAGCCGTCAGGCCGTCAGCAAATGGGAAAATGATCTGGCCACGCCGGATATGGATAATCTGCTGGGCCTTGCCCGGGAATTTGGCGTGTCCGTGGCGGAGCTGACGGAAACGCCTGAAATTCCCGACTGCCCGGAGGAAAGCGCGCCTGCTGCGGAGCCAGCCCCTTCCCCATCCGCTCCTCCGAGAACCGTATTCGACGCCATCATCCACCCCCTGGACCGCTGGCAGTTCGCCTGTGCCATGCTGGCGGCGGTGCTGGTGTGCGTCGGCGTATTTCTGGCCATTCGGGTCTCTCACGCAGATCGCACCCCTACCCCCGCTCCCAGCGATGCGGTAACAGCACCCGATACCCCCGCTCAGGAAACGCCCCCGCGGGAGCCGCCGTCACAGGAGGTATCTCGGCCGGAGACGGACTTCGCTCTCCTGCTGGATTGGACGGAGGCCGGTGAGTTTCTGGAATTAGGACAGCAGGATAAGGACTACCCCTTCGGCGCCCCCTCCCTCTATCTGGACGGTGGGGAGACGGTAGTCACCGGCGACAACGGCGAGGAAGTCCACACCGTGGGCACCATCCAGGACGATGCCTTCCGCCTGCGGTACAGCGACATCGCGGCGGACAGCACCTGCTTCCTGACGCTGCTGGAAGTGGCCCGGACAAAAGAGGTCTCCACGCCCCGTGGCATCCGTGTCGGCAGCACCAAGGCGGAGGTGGTGGGGGCTTATGGTCCCGATTCTCTGGTCTACTGCTTCAAGGAGGATGGCGGCGACCTGCTGTGTCAGCACGACTACTATTACGCCTACCAGCCCAAGGACGCCTTTTCCAACAGCCTCTGCTTTTTCATGGAGGACGGTCTGGTAGCGGGCATCCGTGTGGAAACGATGTTGGATCTCGGCAATGATGCCTACGCTGTCAATAACCTGACCCGCTTCCCTGTCCTGAAAAACGGTGACCCGGATTACAGTGATCGGCAGGATCTCTATCAGGAGCCGGTGGATGCCACCCGGCAGGTGTATATCGCCTGGAACCGGCTGGTGACAGACGAAAATCTCTCCGCCGAGGAAAGGTATGTCTGCCGCAGTCAGGTGTTCACCAATTTGCCGGACATGGACTGGCAGGAATTTGATTCCCTCGGCACCATCAACGAATACGGCGCCACGGAGGCCCTCATCCTATGGCTCCGGGAGCAGACCTTCTCCAACGCCGAGCTGTTCTGGGTGCAAGTGGGCCTTAACGCCGCAGGGCTGGACGGTGCCTATTCAGAAAATTACGGTTCTCTGCTGGCGGCGGCGCTGTTCCAGAATCCGGCGGGCTACGCCAAGCAGCTCCCCCGGGCGGCGGAACACAGTGACTGGGTGCGGGACATCATTCTCGGTTCCACCGCCTACGGCGCGGACTACTATACAGCGGAATGCGCATCGGCGGTAGAGGCGCTGGACGAAGTCATCGACACCAACGCCCTGACTGCGGCGGAAAATGACTGGGCAAAGCTGCTGCGGTACTATCTGACGAATCCCAACGGCGGCTATTATGCCGACTACCCCAACACCCCGGCAGAATGGGATGGATAAAACAAAATCAGCCGCGGAAGATGAACTTCCGCGGCTGATTCTTCTGTCATTCTTTCTCCGTCTGCGTGTAGGGGTCCAGGAAGGGCGATGGTGAGATCTTATAGGTGGCAAGACTCACCAGTACCAGCGCCAGACCGCAGGCGATGGCGCCGGGGACTGTGGCGCCCAGGCCGAAGGGCTGACCTGCCAGCTTCCAGCCCACACACACCACAAAGCCCGCGATCATACCGGACAAAACGCCCTGTTTCGTGGCCTTTTTCCAGTACAGCGCCGCAAAGGCCGGCAGGCCCGCCGCCGCGGCGTAAAAGCTCCAGGCGAACATCAAAATACCGTAGGCATTCTGGATATACAGGGCGATAAACAGCGCCCCCAACGGCAGCACCACGGCAAAGACCCGGGTCAGGCGCATCTCCTTCTTCTCCGGCAGATCCGGGAGGAACACCTTGATGATGTCATGGACGCAGGTCTGCACGGAGACGATCAGATAGCTGTCCGCCGTGGACATGATGACGGACAAAATGCCCGCCAGCGCCAGGCCTGTCAGTCCCACCGGCAGGATCTCAATGGCCAGGGCCGGGACCACCGCGTCCGTGGAGCCATAGGCCGCCAGCTTCTCCGCCGGGACAAGCTGGTGGGCGATAACGCCCATGAGCCACACCAGGGGGATGGTCAGACCGTAGACAAATGTGCCGAGGAACAAGCCCTCCTTGGCAGCCTTCTGGCTTTTGGCGGCAAAGGCCCGCTGCCACATCTCCGCCCCCGCCAGAGTAAAGACGAAATAGGTGATGATGTCGCCGATGATGGTGCCGTCCAGATACGGCGTGGACAGCTCCGGCGCCAAGTTGCTCAAAAAGCTCTCCAGGCCGCCCACCGCCCGCAGCGAGGCAGTGGGGATCAAGATGTAGACGAAAATAATTAGCATGATGAATTGGAACACATCCGTATAGATCACGCCGAACAGGCCGGAGGTGGCTGTGTAAACGATGAACACCAGGCAGGCGATCAGAGCCCCCATCTCATAGGAAATGCCGATCTCGCTGCCCAGCATATTGATGATGGTGGCGGTGGCGGTGACCTGGGAGGCCACCGTGCCCGTAGTGGCAAAGGCGATCAGTACCGCCAGCACGATCTTTGCCGTCTTTCCGAAGCGCTTTTCAAACAGGTCCGGGATGGACTCAATGTCAAAGGTGATGCCCACTGCAGAAATGCGTCCCGCAAAGCCGGAAAAGATGAACATGCCCAATAAGTAAGGGACTGCCGTGATGATGGCCTTCATGCCGCTGGAATAGGCGATGCCCGCCCGGCCCATCAAGCCGCTGCCGCCGATGATGGTGGCGCAGACGGTGGCCATCAGCACCAGGGGACCGAAGGACCGGCCGCCCAGATAGTAGTCGTCCATGCTCTGGACCTTCTTGACCACCACCACGCCTACAACGACCATGGAGATCAGGTAGGCGGCGATGATGACAAGGTCAATGGTGTGGATCTGATTTTGGACCATAGAATACCTCCTTTTATCATTGCCTCCCCCACTCCTTGGCAACATAGCCAAAAAGTGGAGGAGGTTTATGTAATATTTCAATAATATCACAAAATCGAAAAAACGTAAAGGAAAATTTACGCAAATTTTTTAGGCATTTAAGTCGGAATGTATAAAAATACCGGAGCGGATAAACCGCTCCGGTATGAAAATCAGTGCTTCTGAACTGTATTGAAGTTTTGAAAACCCGATCAGCGCTTGCTCAGTCGTTGTCCCAGTTGTGCCAGACGTTCTGCACGTCGTCGTTGTCCTCCAGCATATCGATGAGCTTCTGCATATTCTTCAGGTCGCCCTCTTCGCTGAGGGTGATGTAGTTCTGGGGCACCATGGCGATCTCGGCGGAGAGGAAAGCGTAGCCCTTATCCTCCAGAGCCTTGACCACGGTGTTGAAATCGTCGGGCTCGCAGCGGACTTCCATGACAGGGCCATCGGCCTCAAAGTCAGCGGCACCGGCGTCCAGCGCGTCCATCATCACGGTGTCCTCGTCCAGTTCCTGATCCTCGTTGTCGATGATGATGACGCCCTTCTTGTCGAAGCTCCAGGACACACAGCCCTGGGCGCCAATGGAGCCGTTGCACTTGGCGAAGGCGTGGCGGACCTCAGGGGCGGTGCGCTGGCGGTTGTCGGTCAGGGCCTCCACGATCACGGCCACACCGGCGGGGCCATAGCCCTCATAGGTGACAGACTCGTAGTTCTCGGTGCTGCCGGCGCCCAGCGCCTTGTCGATGGTGCGCTTGATATTGTCGTTGGGCATATTGACAGCCTTGGCCTTGGCGATAACGGTAGCCAGACGGGAGTTGTTGG
>CAZFJB010000078.1:0-5738 GCA_964519775.1 uncultured Oscillibacter sp. | reverse complement strand
CTATACCGAGGCGGTGGAGCTGCTGAAAAAGAGCGGCGAGAAGTTCGACTATCCCGTGGAGTGGGGCATCGATCTGCAGACCGAGCATGAGCGGTATCTCACAGAGAAGATCTTCAAGCGGCCTGTGTTTGTCACCGACTATCCCAAGGAGATCAAGGCGTTCTATATGCGCCAGAACGAGGACGGCAAGACCGTGGCCGCGGCGGACTGCCTGGTGCCCGGCATCGGCGAGATCATCGGCGGCAGCCAGCGTGAGGAGCGGCTGGACATTCTGGAGAGCCGCATCAAGGAGCTGGGCATGAACCCCGAGGACTACAAGTATTACTGCGACCTGCGGCGCTATGGCTCCTGCCGTCACGCGGGTTACGGTCTGGGCTTCGAGCGGATGGTGATGTACCTCACCGGTGTCAACAACATCCGCGACGTGGAGCTGCATCCCCGGACGACCGGCAACGCGGATTTCTAAGATCTTTCGGTTTTCTAAAATCGGACAAAACAGCCCCGGTGGGACGGCGTGAAAGCGCTTTCCCACCGTTTTTTTCGCATTTTAGCACGGATGTTAAGAAGTTATAAAGGCGAAAGGCACAAATTCAGCCCCGACTTTTTTACATCCACACTGTCGGAACGGGAAGCACACCTGCTTAAAATCGAAAAGGCTGCAAAAACAGGCTAAAAAAGCGGAAAAGGAAACGTTTGCATAGAGATTGCCTATTATTTGACGAACGATCGCTGCCTGTCTGCCACAGTTCTGGTTGACTTTCAAAAAGGGCCGTGCTAAAATGCAACCATCGATCACGGATAACGGCAATGGAAGCCTTTAGGAAAATGACGAAAGTCTGCCGAAGGAGTAAAACTCTCAGGCGCCCGATAAGCGGGACAGGACTAAAGGTGGATGCGGCTCTGGAGAAGCCCAGCAATGGGTACCGAAGGGGAAAGGCGGTTCATCACCGCCGAATCTCTCAGGTAAAAGGACGGAGTGTTTTTGGTTGATCGGGTTCTGCCGCGGCCAGGCGTGTGTGCGTGCTGCGGTCAAATGTGTGTGCGCACACATTGCGTGGAAGGACCCGATACGGTCTGCGGGCCGGACCAAAACCTTCTGAATTTGTTCTGCGGAGCGGCTCTAACCAGCCGCTCCGTAAATTTTCAGGAGGGAATACCTATGTTACAGATCGTACAAACCATCAACAGCTATCTTTCGGACTACATTCTGGTATTTCTGCTGGTCGCGGTAGGCCTTTGGTACTCTATCCAGACCCGTTTCGTGCAGGTCCGCTGTTTCGGACAGGGCATGAAGCTGGTGTTCGGTAATCTTTCTCTGAATGGTCAGAAGCATGAGACCGGCATGAGCTCCTTCCAGGCCCTTGCCACCGCCATTGCCGCCCAGGTAGGCACCGGCAACATCGTGGGCGCTTCCGGCGCCATCCTCACCGGCGGCCCCGGTGCCGTCTTCTGGATGTGGATCATCGCCTTCCTGGGGATGTCCACCATCTACGCTGAGGCGGTCCTGGCCCAGAAGACCCGCACCACCGACAAGGACGGCAACGTTCAGGGCGGCCCGGTCTATTACATCACCACCGCGTTCAATGGCGTCTTCGGCAAGTTCCTGGCCGGCTTCTTCGCCCTTGCCATCATCCTGGCTCTGGGCTTCTTCGGCTGCATGGTCCAATCCAACTCCATCGGCTCCACCATGGGCACCGCCTTCGGTATCCCCACCTGGGTCATCGGCATCGCTCTGGTCATCATCTGCGCGTTCATCTTCCTGGGCGGCACCCAGCGCCTGGCCTCCACCACGGAGAAGCTGGTCCCCCTGATGGCCGCCATCTTCCTGGCCGGCGGTCTCATCGTTCTCATCGTGCGGATCAAGTACATTCCCGCCACCTTCGCCATGATCTTCAAGTATGCCTTTGAGCCCCAGGCCATCATCGGCGGCGGCTTCGGCGCGGCACTGAAGATCGCTGTTTCCCAGGGCGCCAAGCGCGGCCTCTTCTCCAACGAGGCCGGCATGGGCTCCACGCCTCACGCTCACGCTCTGGCCAATGTGAAGAACCCCCATGAGCAGGGCTGCGTGGCCATGATCGGCGTGTTCATCGACACCTTCGTGGTCCTGACTCTCAACGCCCTGGTCATCATCTCCACCCTCTACACCGCTGACGGCCCCTTGGCCAACGGCTATACCGGCGCCGTGACTGAGGTCCTGGGCAAGGCCAACCTGGCTCAGAACGCTTTCGGCACCGTGTTCGGCACCGCTGGCGGCAATATCTTCGTGGCCATCTGCCTGTTCTTCTTCGCCTTCTCCACCATCCTGGGCTGGAATATGTTCGGCAAGGTCAACGTCACCTATCTCTTCGGCAAGAAGGCCACCACGGTCTATATGCTCATCAGCCTGGTGTTCATCTTCCTGGGCACCCTGGCCTCCAACGACCTGGTGTGGGAGCTGAGCGATATGTTCAACCAGTTGATGGTCATCCCTAACGCCATTGCCCTCTTCGCCCTGACCGCCATGGTCAGAGAGGTCGTGAAGAACAAGGACAAGACCAACGCCTGATCCACGACCGCGTCCTGATACATTACCCCCAACGGCCCACCGGTGAAAACCGGCGGGCCGTTCTTATCTGTCCTATCTGACCCATCTGCCCTATCTGTCAACCAGCAGGTGCCGCTTTCGTTTCCTCCGGCGAGATGGGCCCCTCCGGGCCGTAAGGCACGGTGAAGGTCGGGATGCCCTCCACCGCCGGGGCAATGGCGTACATGGGATAAAAGAAGGTGAGGCCCTCTTCCGACAGATAGAAATTCAGGGGTTGGAACTGCCGCTTCAGCTTTTTGGGCCAGCCTTCCAGATAGCGGGCCTCGCCGGAATCCTCCTGCCGTCGGATCTCCTCCGCCGCCAGGGCCGTCAGACTGCGCTTCCAGCCGCTTCGGGGCGGAAAGAAACGCTCCGGCGGCACAAGGCGGCCGGTCCGCAGATCCCAGGTGTCGCCCCAGCGCCGCAGAAACGCGGGAGCGGTGAGGGACGGCTCCCGGATCTGGGTATACAGACTCAGGAAGCGGTCATTCTGAAAAGTGATCCGGCAGATCAGCTCCGCGTGAAACTGGGGCAGCGGCGCGCTGACCGCCAGCGCGGCCCGGTGGGCCTCCGCCGCCAGGGGGAAGAGTCGGCGGTCACAGTGACGGAGAAACGCCCGATACTGGGCCCGATAATAGCCCCGGATCCGGCGCTGGATGCCTGATGGCAGCCCTTCGGGCTGGGGCAGGGCGGCCCGGAGCGTCAGGACCGGGAGCCCATCGCAATGCCAGGTCCGCTCCGCTGTAAAAAGCGCCGTCTCCGGGGACAAAGATCCTTCCATCACGCCACCTCCATTTCAAGCTGCCGCATCCTATGACGGCGCGGGGAAAAGCGTTCCGCGCTTTTACGCTTTACTATTTGAAATTTAACAGGAAAAGGGCTTCCCTTTCTTGATTCAGTGTGTTAAAATGAGCATAATATGAAAAGCGTAATACGAAGAAAGGGTGCTTTTTTATGGTCAGAATCGGGAAAAAGGAAAAGAGCGACAAGCTCTATCAGGCAATCTTGCAATTAAAGGACGAGCAGGAGTGCTATGATTTCTTTCAGGACCTCTGCACGGTCTCCGAACTGCGGTCCATGGAGCAGCGCTTTGCCGTGGCGTCCCTTTTGAATGAGGGGATGATCTACAGTGATATTCTGGAGCAGACCGGCGCCTCCTCCGCCACCATCAGCCGGGTCAACCGCTCTTTGAGCTACGGCACCGGCGCCTATGAGCGGGTGTTTGCCCGGATGCGGACGCAGGAAGCGGAAGAGAGCGGGGAATGAGTAGCTATGACGCGCTGGCTGCCAGTTATGACGGCCTGATGGCGGACGGCGTTTATCTGCGCCGGGCGGACTTTCTGGAGCGGCTGTTCCGAAAGAGCGCTATCCCGGTCCGCACGGTGCTGGATCTTGCCTGCGGCACCGGCACCATCGCCTGTCTGCTGGCGGACAGGGGCTATGAGGTAACTGCCACAGACCTGTCAGAGGAAATGCTGACCCAGGCTGTGAGCAAAGCGGCGGTTTTGGACAAGCCGCCGCTCTTTGCGTGCCAGTCCATGCCCAGACTGCGTCTGCCGGAGCCGGTGGACGCGGTCATCTCCACTCTGGACTCCCTGAACTATCTGACACGGGAGAAGGACATCCGGGAGACCTTCCGGCGGGTGTACCGCAGCCTGAAGCCCGGCGGCAGCTTTCTCTTTGATGTGAACACCCCCTATAAGCTCCGGCGGATGGACTGCCAGATGTATACGGATGAAACGGAGGAGAGCTACTGCGTCTGGCGCACGTTTTTCTCGGAAAAGACGAAGATCTGCACCTACCAGGTGGACCTCTTCCGCCTGCTGGAAGACGGGACCTGGGAGCGGGATTATGAGGAGCACCGGGAGCGGGCGTGGAGCCGGGAAGAGCTGACAGAATATCTGACGGCGGCGGGCTTTGAACGGATCGTCTTTACCGGGGATCTCACCCAGCGCCCCCCGAAGGAGACGGAGGACCGGTGGATCATCCGGTGCCGGAAACCATTAAAATAAGCAGTCCGCCGAAGGGGCGGACGCATACAGGAGTACGATCATGAGCGATAAATTGGTGCGGGCCATCACGAAGGATGGCTTTGTAAAAGCAACGGCGGTGTCCACCCGGGAATTGACGGAGCGGGCTCGCCAGATCCACGGTCTCTCCCCGGTGGCCACGGCGGCTTTGGGCCGGCTGCTGGCGGCGGGATCCATGATGGGCAACGCCCTTAAGGGCGAGGGGGCCAGCGTGACCCTGCGGATCAAGGGGGACGGCCCTCTGGGCACACTGCTGGTGGTCTCTGACAATGAGGGCAACGTGCGGGGCAGCGTGGATAATCCCCAGGCGGATCTGCCCATCCGGGAGGACGGGAAACTGGACGTGGGCGGCGCCGTGGGCCAAACAGGCACGCTGACGGTCATCCGGGACCTGAATATGAAAGAGCCGTATGTGGGCAGCGTGGAGCTGCTGGGTGGCGAGATCGCCGAGGATCTGGCCAGCTATTTTGTGGAGTCGGAGCAGATCCCCACCGCCTGCGGCCTGGGCGTCCTGGTGGACCGGGACCGGAGCGTACTGCGCGCCGGCGGGTATTTGATCCAGCTTCTCCCCGGCGCGCCGGAGGATGTGATCGACCGGCTGGAAAAGGGCATCGTGGCTGCGGGGCCGGTGACGGGCCTTCTTCAGGCGGATGACGACCCGGAGAGCCTGCTGCGGCGGGTGATGGGCAGCTTTGAGCTGGAGATTTTGGAGACGACACCGGTGGAGTATCGCTGCTATTGCAGCCGGGAGCGGATGGCGGCGGCGCTGGTGAGCCTGGGGGAGACGCAGCTTTGTGAATTGGCGGAGGATGAGAAGGGCATCGAACTGACCTGCCAGTTCTGCGACAGCCGTCAGAAGTTCACCCAGGAGGACGTTCAGGCCCTGCTGGCGGCGGCACGGAAAAAAATTTAAAAAAATTGTGGAATTGGGTTGACAACCGGGCTCGTTTTGCGTATAATAACCCTTGCCGTCTGACGATGGCGGCAGCTCGGGAGCATAGCTCAGCTGGTTAGAGCACCTGCCTTACAAGCAGGGGGTCACTGGTTCGAGTCCAGTTGTTCCCACCACAAAATGGCCCGGTAGTTCAGTTGGTTAGAACGCTAGCCTGTCACGCTAGAGGTCGACGGTTCGAGCCCGTTCCGGG
>CAZFJB010000077.1:0-5765 GCA_964519775.1 uncultured Oscillibacter sp. | reverse complement strand
CAAGAGGCTCTTCGTAAATATCATTTCCAAAATCAATGCTCACAGCTTCACTTCCTATGCCGTTGATTTCATCTGATCTGTGTCCGCCTTACTTCACCATTTTCTTCAGACTCTGGCGGATGATCTCCTCCAGCGTAAGGTTCTCCACATCCACACCCTTGAGGGCCATCTGCACCTCCTGGGTGGAATAACCCAGCACCGCCAGTGCCTGGGCCGCTTCCGTGGCCTTGCTGGTAAACAGAGCCGGGGCCGGCGCGCCCTTGCCGCCGGAAAAGTCCAGTCCGCCGGCAGTTTCCTTGGCCATCTTGTCCTTCAGCTCCAGAATGATCCGCTGAGCGATCTTTTTGCCGATGCCCTGGGCCGCTATCAGGGCTTTTTCATCCCCGGTGACGATGGCCATGGCCAGCCCTTCCGGCGTGTTGGCAGAGAGAATGGCCAGCGCCGCCTTGGGTCCCACACCGGAGACACCCAGCAGCATTTTGAAGCTGTTGAGTTCATTCTGCGCGGCGAAGCCGTAAAGGTCAAAGACGCTTTCCCCTACGTTTAAATAGGTGTAAAGGCGTTTCCGTTCCCCCTTTTTTAGCTGGGAGAGGGTGTTGTTGGTGGTCATGCAGGCGTAGCCCACGCCGCCGCAGTCGATCACAGCCAGCCCCGGCAGGATCTCCGCCACGGTGCCGTCCAGATAATAGAACATAAAAACGTCTCCTTAGATAGTTTCCTTCTCCGGCCTGATCTGAGGCAGCCGGGATGTATAACTTCTGGCGTGACACAAAGCCAGCGCCAAGGCGTCGGCAGCGTCATCGGGCCGGGGCGTTTTCGCCAGGCGCAGAAGTCGCTTCGTCATGTCCATCACCTGCCGCTTTTCCGCCTTACCGTAGCCGGTGACAGCCATTTTCACCTGTCCCGGCGTGTACTCAAACAGCGGGATGCCGCAGCGCTCCGCAGCGCACAGCAGCACGCCCCGCCCATGGGCCACGGCGATGCCGGTGGTGATATTGGTGTTGAAAAACAGCTCCTCAATGGAGATGGCGTCCGGTTTGAGCTGACCGATCAGCTCCTCCATGTCCCGGTCGATCTGATAGAGCCGGCGGGACAGCGGCAGCCCTGCCGGGGTGGTGATGGTGCCGTAGGTCACCATATGAAATTGTCCCCGTTCCCCCTCAATCAGGCCGAAGCCGATGGTGGCATAGCCGGGGTCGATGCCCAAGATGCGCATAGCTGCCCCTCATTCGTTCGTTTGCGACCAGTATACCAAACTTAGAGCAAAACCGCAACAGAGAAAACAAATGTTCTATCTTTTCTTTTTGTCTTGCCCGCAAAAGGGGATTGTGGTATGATACCCAAAAGGTGGGCCTTGCCCACAGGAAGTGCCGCTATGCGGCACATATTTGATCGTGATCATAACCATGTGATGATAAAAAGGAGAACACCTATGAGGATCATGGCAATCGATTATGGCGACGCTCACACCGGCATTGCCATTTCTGACCCCACCGGCCTGCTGGCCGGGTTCACCACTGTGATCAACAGCCGCAAGGCAGAGGTCGTTGTGGAGCAGATCGCCGCCCTGGCGAAAGAGCACGGCGTGGAGGAACTGGTGCTGGGCCACCCCGTCAACATGGACGGCACCCTTGGCCCCCGCTCTGAAAAAGCCCACGCCATGAAGGCACTACTGGAAGAGGCCACTTCCCTGCCGATGACGCTGTGGGACGAGCGGCGCACCACCATCGATGCCCACCAGATCCTCTTTAACAGCGGAAAAAACGCCAAACAGCGGAAAAAGGTGGTGGACGCCGTGGCGGCGTCGCTGATCTTAGAGGGATACCTCACCTTTAAGAAAAGTCACTGAGGCGCGGCGCATGGAGAAATCGGAATCCCGTTCCCAGGGCCGGACCGGTCAGCTTTGGGAACTGTTTTGGTTCTTTTTCAAGACCGGCTTCTGCACCTTCGGCGGCGGCTGGTCCATCGTGGCCCAGATCCGCAAGGCCTATGTGGAGGAAAAGGGCTTCATCTCAGATGAAGAATTGCTGGACATCACCAGCGTGGGCCGCAGTCTGCCGGGGCTGATGATCGGCAATGTGTCCTATCTCTTTGGCTACCACGCCGCCGGACTGCCCGGGGCCCTGGTGTGCCTCATCGGCATCACCGTCCCCTCCGTCATCGTGCTGACGGCAGTCACCTGGTGCTATACGCTCATCCGGGACAGCCTGTATGTCAGCCGGGCCATGGCGGGCGTCCGGGCGGCGGTGGTGCCCATCATCCTCACCTCCGCCCTGAACCTGCGGAAGGCCGCCCTGCCGGATCAGGTCAGTTGGCTTTTTTTGATCCTGGCGTTTGTCCTGAATCTCTGTTTCGGTGTGAACTGCGCGCTGATCGTGATCGCCAGCGGCTTTTTGGGAACGCTCCTCTGCGTCTGGAGAGAGCGAAGAAAGGGGGATAACCGTCATGGTGCTGCTTGAACTGTTCTGGTCCTTCTGTCAGATCGGCTTCACCAGCTTTGGCGGCATGAGTATGGTGCCCCTGATCAATCATGAAATGGTCACCCACGGCTGGATGACCGTTTCGGAAGTCAGTGACATCGTCGCCATCGCCGAAATGACTCCCGGCCCTCTGGGGATGAACTGCGCCACCTTCGCCGGGACCCGGGTAGCGGGACTTGCCGGGGCGCTGTCTGCCGGACTGGGCATCCTCTCCCCCACCCTGCTGGTCGGTGCCATCGCCGCCTTTACCTTTGAAAAATTCAAGGATGCCGCTTTCATGCGGCGGATCATGTGCGGCATCCGCCCCGCCTGTCTCGGCATGATTTTCGGGATCCTCTGCTCCCTGGCCGCCACCAACTATCTAAACAGCAGTGGCGTCTTTTCTCCGGCTGCCGCCCTGATCGGTCTGGCTGCCGCCCTGGCGCTGCTGAAATGGAAGGTCAGTATTCCAAAAACGCTCCTCCTTGCCGCGCTTTTGGGGATGCTGCTGATCCGCTGATCCTGACATAAACAAAAACCGCGTGGAGCAAAGCTCCACGCGGTTTGATCTGTACTGCCTGAAAAGTATTATTCCTTTACAGTGCCGTCCTCGTTGAACAGCGGCAGCTTCTCCAAAAATTTGATGTCGGGACGGTCCGCCGCGGCGCCCTCGGCCAGAACGGCGATCTTGCCGGCCACGGTGCCGCCGGCCTTTTCCACCAGGGCCTCCATAGCCTTCAGAGACCCGCCGGTGGAGATCACGTCATCCATGATCAGGATGCGCTTGCCCCGGATGAGGTCCGCGTCGTCCCGGCCCAGGAACAGCTTCTGGGTCCCCACGGTGGTGATGGACTGATCCTCCACATGGATGGGATCGGGCATATAGACCTTGGGTCCCTTCCGGGCGATGAAATACTTCTTCGCCCCGGACTGCCGGGCCATCTCATGGATCAGGGGGATGCTCTTGGCCTCTGCGGTGAAGATGTAATCATAGCTGTCCTGATGGACCAGCTTCAAAAGTTCCCGGGCGCAGGCCTCGGTCAGCTCCGCGTCACCAAAACAGATAAACGCGCCGATATACAGAGCGTCCGTCACTTTGCAGATGGGCAGCTCACGCTTTAAGCCCGCCACCTCGATAGGATATGTCATCATGGATCTGCCTCCTCATTTTCGCCGGGCACAGCGCGCCGGCACGTTTGATCGACCTTATTTATTATAGCTTTTCCCATGGAAAAGTCAACCGCTCAGAGCATTTCGTCCAAAATAAACCGGCGGACTACCTCCGGCGGCGTGGGCTGCTCCGTAGCCACCCCGGCGGCGTAACCGGGGAAGGCCTCCACCTCGTAATAAAACTCTCCCCGCTTCAGGGGCGTTTCCGTTTTCATCATGGTCACGATCCCATCCCCGGTGCGTTTGACTCTGGCCTCCCGCCGGACCCAGCTTTTGAAAAACGCCTCCTCGGTCCGCACCCCCGCGAGGCGCTCCATACTCCGCACGCTGATGGGCCTGATCCGCTCCAGATCCACGCCGATGGGGGTGTCCGCCAGGGCTGCCGCCGCCGCGCCGAAGGTGTGGCTGAGGTTGAAGTGGACCTCCGGATGGTCCGGGAAATAGGGCTTTCCGTTGACCCCGGCGGCGATCTCCGGCAGATCGTTCCAGCCGCAGCGCTCCCGCAGGGCCACCCGCAGAAGAAGGTAGGCGCACAGCACCTCCCGGTGCTTTTCCCGGGGCAGCCGCTCCAGCCGACGCCAACGCGCCTCGGGAAGGAGCCGCTTCATATCCTGGTATTCCGCCGCCGTCAGCGGCCGGTCCATCCGGGCCAGCCAAAGCTGGATCGCCATCTTTCCGCCCCCTCTCTCCCGCTCCGCAGGTAATTGTTTGCCAATATAGACAAAATAACCATTTTTTCATATCATACCCCCATTTTTTTCATCTGTAAAGCACATAGTCGAAAACTTTTTTAAATTTTTTATGAAAAAAAAAAGGAAATTTGAAATTTGCGGGGTATAACTTAATGAAGAATTCGGAAAGGAGGTCTCCCGTTGGCATTTCCACAGAGCTTTATGGACGAGCTGACCGCCCGCAGCGACATTGTGGACGTGGTGGGCAGCTATGTGCATCTCACCGCCAAGGGCGGCAGCTATTGGGGCTGTTGTCCCTTTCATAACGAAAAGACCCCCTCGTTCCACGTTCTGCCGGACCGGCAGATGTATCACTGTTTCGGCTGCAAAAAGGGCGGCAGTGTTTTTAACTTCGTCATGGAGGAGGAAAACCTCACCTTCCCGGAGGCGGTCCGCTTCCTGGCCCGCCGGGCCGGGATGGAGGTGCCGGAGGAAGAGGGCGACCGGGAAGCCGCCCGCCGCCGGCAGCGATTGCTGGATCTGAACCGGGAGGCCGCCCGTTTCTATTACCGCCTTCTCCAGCAGCCGGAGGGCCGTGCCGTCCAGGACTATCTGGACCGGCGGCAGATCAAAAAAGCCACCGCCGTGAACTTCGGCATGGGCGCCTCGCCGGACGCGTGGGACGCGCTGCTCACCGCAATGACGAAGCAGGGCTACACCAAGTCCGAACTGCTTACCGCCGGACTGGTGGTCCAGAACAAAAACGGCGGGCTGTACGACAAGTTCCGCAACCGCCTCATGCTCCCGGTGATCGACACCCGAGGGGACGTGGTGGCCTTCGGCAGCCGGGTGCTGGACAAGTCTGAGCCCAAGTACATGAACTCCTCGGAGACTCCGGTCTACTCCAAGCGCCGGGTGCTGTACGGGTTGAATCTTGCCAAAAAGACCAAACGGCCCAACATCATCCTCTGCGAGGGCAACCTGGATATCGTGACACTGCACCAGGCGGGCTTTGACAATGCCGTGGCCTCCATGGGCACCGCCCTGACCACGGAGCAGGCCCGCCTTCTCTCCCGCTTTACCAAGGAGCTGGTCCTCTGCTACGATAACGACGGCGCCGGAAAGGCGGCCACGGAGCGGGCCTTGCAGCTTTTGAACGGCTCAGAATTTTCCGTGAAGGTCCTTCAGCTCCCCCGCCGCCTGGTGGATGGGGAATACATCAAGCAGGACGCCGATGACTTTATCAAATTCCAGGGAGCCGACGCCTTTGAGCGGCTGCTGACCGGCAGCGAGAACGGCGTGGAGTTCCGCATGGCCCAGATCGCCGGAAAATACGATCTCAGGGACGATGAGGCCCGCATCGCCTACTGCGGAGAGGTCAGCGAACTGCTCTCCACCCTTCCCGGCGCCGTGGAGCGGGAGATCTACACCGCCCTGGCCGCTGAGGCCGCCGGCATCACCAAGG
>CAZFJB010000076.1:0-5800 GCA_964519775.1 uncultured Oscillibacter sp. | reverse complement strand
CTCCGATCTGCTGGACGAGGTCAGTGTGGACGCCGCCCGGTGGTATTTCAACGCCAAGCCCGACACTCAGATGGAATTCGACCTGGGCCTGGCCGTCCGGGAGGACAGCGAGAACCCCATCTACTATGTGGAATATGCCCACGCCCGGATCTGCTCTTTGCTGCGGGCCCTGGCGGAGGACGGCGTCACCGTGCCGGAGACCGCCGATCTGAGCCTGCTCTCCGGCGAGGCGGAGAAGGCCCTCATCAAGCAGATCGCCCAGTATTGCGAGGAGATCAAGCTGGCGGCCCGGGACTATGACCCCAGCCACATCAACCGCTGCCTTCAGGAACTGGCGGCCTGCTTCCACCGGTTCTACACCGCCTGCCGCATCCGGGGCGAGGAGCCTGCCGTGCAGGCTGCCCGCCTGAAGCTGGCGGACGATACCCGTGTGGTGCTGAAAAACGGCCTGGCCCTCATCGGTGTGGACGCGCCGGAGAAAATGTAAGAACGGCCATTGTAAAAAATGTCGAAAAGAGTCTGGGACGGAGTTGTCTCAGACTCTTTTTTGCGCATTGACAAGTGACTGAAAGAAAGAGTATACTCGGCATTACCGATTATTATGCGAATTTGGTGAAAGATATGGAAAAAGTTGCGGGACAGATGAATATGTCGCCGAAGCGTGGGGCCCTGCGGGCGGCGTTTCCCGCCACCATCCCGGTGCTGACGGGGTATCTCTGCCTGGGGGCGGCCTTCGGCATTTTACTGCGGACCGCCGGTTACGGTGTGGGCTGGGCGTTGCTGATGGGCATGATCTGCTTTGCCGGCAGCGGGCAGTTCGTGGCGGTGACGCTGCTGACCAGCGTCTTTGATCCGATCCAGGCTTTTATGCTGTCCGTGATGATCAACGCCCGACATATTTTCTATGGCCTTTCCCTTCTGGAAAAGTACCGGGGGCTGGGCAAGGTCCGGGCCTTTTTGATCTTCGGCATGACGGACGAGACGTTTTCCCTGGTCTCCGCCCTGGACCCGCCGGTAGGCGTGGACCGGCAGGGGTATTACTTCTGGATAACCCTTCTGGATTATCTCTACTGGATCTCCGGCTGCGCGCTGGGGAATCTGGCGGGGAGCTTCATCACCTTTGACACTACCGGTATCGACTTTGTGCTGACGGCTCTGTTCGTGGTGCTGTTTTTGGAGCAGTGGAAAAAGAAGGAGAACCGGGCACCGGGCATCATCGGCATTCTCTGCACGGCGGCGGCTCTGGCCCTCTTCGGAGCGGACAATCTGGTGATCCCCGCCATGATTTTGCTGCTGATCGTGCTGCTGGGAGGGAGGAAACACTTATGCGTCTGAATACGGTGGAATCCCTTGTCATCATTTTGCTGACGGCGCTGGGCGTTCAACTGACTCGCTGGTTGTCCTTTTTGCTGTTTCCGGAGAAGCGGGAGCCGTCCAAGGCCGTTTTGTACCTGGGGCAGGTGCTGCCTCCGGCCATGATGGGCCTTTTGATCGTCTACTGCTTCAAAAATGTCACCTGGCTTTCCGGGACTCACGGCGTGCCGGAGCTGCTGGCCACGGCGGCTGTGGCGGCAGTGCATCTGTGGAAGAAAAATGTGCTGCTGTCCATCGGTGGCGGCACGGTGCTGTATATGATATTGGTGCAGGTAGTCTTTGCATAAAGCTGGAAGAAACACATAAAATGAAGCGCGGCGGTAGCCGCGCTTCATTTTGCGTATAGGGAGGGATCCTGTGCGGAGACGGGTTGACGTCTGGCCCGCGGCGGGCTTTTTGACTGTGGCGGTGCTGGGCACGGTGCTGCATTTTGTGTATGAGTGGAGCGGAAATTTCCTCTGGGCAGGAGCCTTCTGTGCCGTCAATGAATCCACCTGGGAACACATGAAGCTGCTGTTTTTCCCGGTGCTGCTGCTGACCGCCGCGCAGTTTTGCGCCGGGCGGCAGGAGGAACTGCTGGCGGCCCGGGCCATTAGCGTCACAGTGGGGCTGGCCCTGATCCCCATTCTATTTTATACCTACACCGGCGTGCTGGGCCGGATGGTGAGCTGGGCCAATATCCTGATCTTTTATCTGGCGGACGGCGGCCTTTTTTGGCTGGACCGTCGCCTTATGGGGCACAGACGGCTGCGTGGCCCCGCCCTTCAGATAGCGGGACTGCTGTGGCTGTGGCTATTGGCGTTTTTCTTTGTGTGGTGGACATTTGACCCGCCGCGCATGGGCATCTTCCGGGACCCGGTGACCGGCGGCTATGGGATCATCTGATATTAAATACAACACCGCCCCGGCGCCAAAAAGCGCCGGGGCGGTCAGCGGGATGGAAAAGTTTTTCTTCCCGCTGACCTGAGTTTTCAGAACTTTGAAAGTTCTGAAAACTGTTGATTTAAATGGTGCGGGGAACCCTTGATAGGTTCCCCGCACACACCCTTCCTTTCCATTACGCAAATTTCACTGCGTTATCGACAGTCTTACCGCCCCGGCGCCAAAAAGCGCCGGGGCGGTCACTGTGCAGATCATACCAGGGCCGGTTCCTGATTTTTCGCAATGCGGGAGCGGATGTAGTATTCCAGCACGTCAACGGTGCCGGGGATGTCCAATCGGGCGCTGTTGATGATAAGGTCGTAATTCTTGGCCTCGCCCCAGTTTCCCTTGCAGTGCTGGTCATGGTAGACCCGGCGCTGCCGGTCCTGCTTTTTGATGAAGTCCATGGCCTCGTCCCAGGGCAGGGGGGTGCGGCGGATGCGGAAGTTCAGATCCGCCTCCACAAAAATGGAGATCAGTCCCTCGCAGTCCGCCAGGACCTCCTCAGCGCAGCGGCCCAGCACCACAAAGGATTCACCGGCAGCAGCGTGCTGGCGCAGGAGCTGGAACTGCATCTGGGCCACGCCGTCCTCCGGGGCGCTGCTGATGCCCTTGATCGTGCGGTAAAAGAGAGGGGAGTGGGGCCGCTCGTCATACTGTTCCAGCGGCTCGGCGCTGACGCCCTTTTCCTCGGCGGCGTGCTGGAGGATATTTTTGTCATAAAACGGCAGCCCCAGCCGCTCTGCCAGAGCACGGGCAATGTCCAGACCGCCGGAGCCGGATTCCCGGCCAATGGAAATGATGACTTGTGACATAAATGTGACCTCCTTATAAAATATCAGGCAGCAGGACCAGCAGAGCGTAAAGCACTGGCTGGTGCAGCAGATAGATCAGCAGAGAGCGCCGCCCCATGGCGGTGGCCAGGGGGAGACGGATGCTGGGGAATAGCGGCGTCTCCGGCCGCAGCTTGTAGAGATAGTACCCGGTCCAGAACAAAAACAGCCACGGCAGCAGGGAAAAATAATCCGAGGAGACAAAGGCGGGATCGGGGAAGCCCAGGGCAGCGGTCAGCGTGTTGGCGTACCACCCGGCGGGCAGAGGCAGCAGCACCGCACCGCCAAAGCCCAGGTACCCACGGTTCACGTCCTTTAAAAGCAGAAAGAGACCAAAGCACAGCGCCAGGCCCAGTCGGGGCGGCACACGGTCCAGCAGCCGGCGGCACGGCACGGTCAGCAGCGCGGCGGCTCCCAAAAAGGTCAGCACGCCGAAGCGCACCGGCTCCGCCGGCATCACCGCCAGCGTCACCAGAGAGACGGCGGCTCCGCCGAGGAAACTCATCAGCCCCCGGCGTGGGGGATGGCGCCCCATCTGCCAGCAAAAGCCGGAGAGGAGGATGAAGGTCCAGCAAATGCTCTGCTGCCAGAGAGCGGCGTAAAGAGAGCGATACCAGGTCCAGTTATATCCGCGGAGATATACCAGATCCCAGCAGGCGTGATAGGCGATCATGCTCACTAAGGTCACGCCCCGGAGGGTATCCAGTGTGCCGCTGCGATGAAATGATTTGTTCATATGTTTTCTGCCTGTTTATGATATGGTGGGAGAACGATGGCTCCTGATTTGATTGTAATCGCCGGAAGGTCCGCTGTCAATCCTCCCGATGGTACCGGACAGGAAAGAAAATTTTTCCGGGAGTGAAAAAAATCGACGCTGTGATCCGTGTTAAGGATGAAGGGAGTGAGAAACGTGGAAACGATGACCGACCGGGAAGAGATCGTCCGCCTGGTGGAGACCTACAGCCCCATGCTGCTGCGCCTGGCGGCCGCCCGGCTGGATTCCACGGCGGACGCGGAGGACGCGGTACAGGAGGTGTTCCTCCGGCTGCTGACCGCCAGACCCCGTTTTCGGGACGCCGAACATGAAAAGGCCTGGCTCATCCGCACCACCCTTCACCGGGCCGCTGACGCGCGCGGAGCGGCACGGAACCGGAATGTCCCTCTGACAGATACCCTTCCGGCGGGCCCGCCGGAAGAGGAGAGGGGACTGCTGGACGCTGTCCGGGCACTGCCGGAGGCCTACGGCGCTGTCATCCATCTCCATTATTATGAGGGATATTCCATCAAAGAGATCGCCAAACTGCTGGGCTTGCCCGCCGCCACGGTGGGCACCCGCCTGGCCCGGGGCCGGGAACGGCTGCGGCTGCTGTTAAAGGAGGAAGAAGCGTGAACGATCACATGAGAGAGGCATACCGCAAGGCCATGGATGCCCTGCCTTTTTCTGATGATTTCGCGGCGCGGACTACAGCCATGCTGCGGGACCGTGTCCGGCAGGAAAAGGAGGAACCTATGAGATTCAAAAAAAGCAGAAAGATCGCCGTGCTGCTGGCCGCCGCTGTGGCGGCGCTGGCAGTGTCCGTATCGGCGGCAAATTTTGACACATTGAAGGAGATCATCTGGGAGATCCAGACGGTGTTCTTCGTCAGCGGGGAAACGGAGGACGGCAGCTTTGCCGCCATCCGGGTACCGGAAGTGGCGCTGTTTGACCGGGAGGACCGGGTCATCCTGAGCGTGGAGGGCGAGGAAACCGACATCACCGACGCTCTGGCGGCGGAGCGGGCCTACACCCTGGAGCTGGCGGAAGAGGAGGGGCGGCTGGTCATGGAGGTCACCGGCACACCGGAGGACTGTCAGTGCGCCGTCAGCGGCTACAAGACCGGAGAGGAAGCGCCGCTGTTCACCGTGACCTATCAGAAAAACGTGCCCCATTCCGATGGGGACGTCTCCTACACCGCGCCGAATGGGGAAACGGTGACGCCTGATGAGTCTGTGGTCATCAACGGCGACTACGCCGATACCCAGACCGTGACAGTGACGAAAAACGACTTCATGGTGGGACACTACGCCGGCGAAGGCGTTTACGGACTGGATACCGATGACCCGCTGGACTGAGCTGCCGGGACGTTCCCTTCCGGTGAGACCCGGACACGCGACATAACGGCTGATTTCCCGGAAATCGCCTGAAAAACTCTTGAAAAGCCGCCCTGTATGTGCTATCTTAAATCAGAATGCACATAGAACAAGGGCGGCTTTTTCTGTCCGCCTTCGGAGGTTACGATATATGACAGTTTTGCAAGAAGAGATTTCCCGGCGGCGGACATTCGCCATCATTTCCCACCCGGACGCCGGTAAGACCACACTAACGGAAAAATTCCTGCTCTACGGCGGTGCCATTGCCCAGGCCGGCGAGGTCAAGGGCAAGCGGGCCAAGGCCGCCACTTCTGACTGGATGGAAATTGAAAAGCAGCGGGGCATCTCCGTCACCAGCTCCGTGATGCAGTTCCAGCACAACGGCTTTTGCATCAACATTCTGGATACCCCCGGCCACCAGGACTTCTCTGAGGACACCTACCGTACCCTGATGGCGGCGGACTCCGCCGTCATGGTCATCGACGGCGCCAAGGGCGTGGAGCCCCAGACCCGGAAGCTCTTTAAGGTCTGCGCCATGCGGC
>CAZFJB010000075.1:0-5802 GCA_964519775.1 uncultured Oscillibacter sp. | reverse complement strand
ATCATGCCCCAGGCCATTCGCAACATCATCCCCCAGATCGGCAACAACTACATCATCAACGTGAAGGATACCTCCGTCATGTTCATCATCAGCTTTACGGAGTTCTTCGCCGCTCACCGCTACATCGTGGGCATCAACAATATGTATTTCCCCTCCGCCGCCATCGAGATGATCGGCTATCTGATCCTGACGCTGGTGGCATCCTTCCTGCTGCGGCTGCTGGAGAAGTACATGGACGGCTCTGACAGCTATGAGCTGGCCCAGGGTGACCAGTTGGTGATGGCGGCGGGCACTTACAGCCATCCCAACCGCAAGACCCCCTTTGACGAGCAGAACCGGGAGTACGATAAGCACCTTCGGGGCGCCGCCTGGGACCGGAATCTGGATACGAGAGGAGACCGCTGATATGAGTGAGAATATTTTAGAGATCCGCCACCTCAGCAAGTCCTTTGGCTCGCATGAGGTGCTGCGGGACATTGATTTCACTGTCAGCAAGGGCGATGTGATCTCCATTATCGGCGCCTCCGGCTCCGGTAAATCCACCCTTTTGCGGTGCGTGAACCTGTTGGAGACACCCAGCAGCGGCGAGATCCTGTATCACGGCCAGGATGTGGCGGGCCGGGGCGTCAACGCGCCGGAGTACCGCTCCCATGTGGGCATGGTGTTCCAGTCCTTCAACCTCTTCAACAACATGACCGTGCTGGAAAACTGTATGGTGGGCCAGATCAAGGTCTTGAAGCGCGGCAAGGAAGAGGCCCGTCAGCAGGCCATGAAGTACCTGGAAAAGGTGGGTATGGCCCCCTATATCAACGCCAAGCCCCGGCAGATCTCCGGCGGCCAGAAGCAGCGGGTAGCCATCGCCCGGGCCCTGGCCATGGACCCGGAGGTGCTGCTGTTTGACGAACCTACCTCCGCCCTGGACCCGGAAATGGTGGGCGAGGTGCTGGCGGTCATGCAGGCCCTGGCCAAAGAGGGCATGACCATGCTGGTGGTGACTCATGAGATGGCCTTTGCCCGGGACATCAGCTCCCAGGTGGTGTTCATGCATCAGGGCGTCATCTGCGAGCAGGGGAGCCCCGAGCAGGTATTCGGCGATCCCCAGCGGCAGGAGACCCAGGACTTCCTCTCCCGTTTCCGCGGCGCGGAATAAGGCCGGGACAGCGGAGATCAGAATATAAAAAGGTGCCTTCGGCTTTGCCGGAGGCACCTTTTTGATCGGTATTTCTCAGGAGAGATGGCCTTGCTCGCTTCGGTCAGAGGAAGAGACCGGCTGGGGCCAGAGGCGGACACGCTCTTTTTCCCAGAAGGTCCGAAGCTGCTTTTTGTGCTGGCACAGCTTTTCCTGGCAGTTGGCACAGGAGAGGGCGGCATTGGTCCGCTCGGAAAAGCGCTCCGGGTGGCGGCGCAGCGTGATCTCCCACCGCAGGAGCAGCGCGAGGGACATGGCCAGCAGGCTCCAGGTAAAAAGACTGGGGATAAAGAGGCAGGGGGTGAACATCATGGCAAAGTCCCAGTTGTAGATCCTGCACACGGTGCAGCAGCGGTTTTTCATGAACCAGGTCTGGAAGGGGCAGAAAAACAGGATGCAGATCATGTCGCACACGCCGTAAAAAAGGCTCAGCAGCATCATAAAGCCCCTGTCCACCGTGCCGGCCAGGTACAAAAGGCCGAACATGCCGTTGAGCAGCAGCCAGACCGCGGCCACGGCAAAGGTCCCCGCCGGGGAAGGGAGGACCGGGGCTTTTTGGCCGGTGGGGATGTGGTTTTTCCTGAATTGCTTCTGGCAGCCCATGCTTTCTGTTTTGGAGGGGAAAAAGCGGGCGATCATCTCCGCGGTGTAGACGCCCCAGATCAGAGCCGCCAGACGGCTGCCGAAAAGGGAACGGCGGGAGAGATAGGCCGTCACGGCCAGGAGGAAGATCACGGAGCGGTAAATAAGTCTGAGATAGTGCAGGGATGAGATCACGGAGAGTTTCTTTCTATGTGTCATTGGAGGCTTCCCCACCTTTTCTTTTGAACGCCGGCTGCCCGCGTCTGCCTTGCGGCAGGGAGAACGGCGAAAGAGCAAAAGCGTTTAGTGAATTCTACCACGCGGGGAAGGAAAAGGCAATGATGAGATGACCTGACCTGACCTGTCACAGACCCTTCCGGGACGAACTTTGAAAAAAGAACGTCGTTTAGAAGAGATTTTGGAAGGGGACGGGACCACTTTCCTTAAGACTGCTTAAAGATATGAGAGGAAATATTGACTTTTGGGGGGCAAAAATCTATAATCAACTCAGAAACAAAGGGGGATGGATCAGCCTGAAAGCCTTGGCGGGGGCTGCTCCGGAGGCGTATGAGCGTCCGGAGGTCCCTTTGATCGCCGTGTGTCTGCCGCAGCTCCGTGCCTCTTAGGGCATGGAGCTTTTTTCGACAGCGGCTCCGGCTTATGATCAGATCAGAGACTGAGAAAAGGAGAACGAATAAGGGATTATAGCCCTTATTCCGCGTGCTGACTATGAACATTGGGATCTTGCCGCCTGGAGATCCGGGGGTATTTCGCTCTCTGCTGCTGCCTGAAATGGCCGACGCGCTGGCCGCCGGGGAGCCGGTAACGGCCCTGGCGCTGACACAGGGGGATCTGGCTGTGGGCGCTCTGGCCGGGTATCTGGTGGAGCGGCAGTTTTTGATCCGGTCGCTGTATGTGGCCCCGGACTACCGCCGCTGCGGCGGCGGCTGGATGCTGGTGGATGCGCTGGCCGAGCTGCTGGACGGCTGCGCCGACAGTATGGAGATCAGTTTTACCGTTACCCGGCCGGAGCATCGCATCCTGCTGCCCTTTCTGGAGGCTACGGGCTTCCGGCGGGAGACCGCACGCTATGGCGGCATCCGCATGACCACGCTGGAACAGCTGACGAGCGCCGGTTTCTTCTCCGGCGGCAGGGAGACAGGCACGCCCTTTTCCAAGCTGGATGAGCGAGTTTTGTCCCGCATGGGGAAACAGGCTATGCTGGAGCTGGCTCCTCTGCCGGAGGGCGGACTGCGAAGTCCCGGTGTGGAGCGGGAGCTGAGTGCCGCCGTGGTGGAAAACGGCGAGGTGCAGGCCTATGTGATATTTGAAACAGCCGGGGAGGAAGGGCTGCACCTGTCTGCGGTCTGGTCCGGCAGTCAGGACCCTATGGTGCTGCCCGCCCTGCTGCGTACCTCCATCCGAAAGGCCGCCCAGACGTATCCGCCCCAGACAAGGCTGTCTGTTCAGACGGTCAATGAGGCCTCCGCGCGGCTGGCGCAGGCTCTGGCCCCTCAGGCGGAGGAGATGTCCTATACATACATCAGCATCCTGCAGAGCTGAAAGTGGAAGGAGGGTATTGATATGTGCAAGATCGGTACGGAACCGCTGAACGCGGAGGAGACGAAACGTCAGAACAACGAGCCCGCCATTGTGATGGAGGAAGCCCACGCGCAGCAGCAACAGCAGGCGCTGCAAAACCGGCAAAACACCCCTGCACAGGCCGTTATACCGATGCAGGCGGCACCGGTGGGCCAGCTGCTTTCCCGGGACAAGGCAAATCTGACGCTGCTGGCCCGGGCGAAGTCCACCATCCAGCCCGCTGTGGCCAATGAGGCTGCCGCCGGTGTGCCGATGCAGATCATGAAGCCGGCTAAAAGATCATGGAAGCAGCGCCGTCAGGACGCAAAGGTCACCAAGGAGGTGAGGAAGCACACCTCCATAGGTGACCATGTTACCTATGCCATTGCGCAGAGCGTTGGCACCTATCGCGCGAACCGTGACAATTCCTACACCGATGAATACCTCCGCAGGGCGAAAGCTACCGGCGTGGATACCAAGATGCTTGGCTCCTTTTTGAAGGGCTACGCCGTGGATGCGCATGGAGAGCCGCTGAACGCGGAGGAGCGGCAAAAGAGAGACGATGACATCCAGTTCATGAATGATTATATGGATGCGGACCGCAATAAGCGCTGGCCCCATCTGGAGCGGATCACCCGGGAAATGCTGGAAGTGGAGCCCCTCACTCCGGAAATGCTCAGCGATGACTATTTGGAACATCATGCCGGGGAGATCATCAGGACTCAGGATAAAATGACCTACTTTGAAAATATCCTGCGGGACCCGGACAACAGACCCTTTTTCGACTCGCTGCCCCCGCTGGAGCGCCGTCTGCTGGACAGCAAATTCAGAGAGGGCGGGATCGGCGGCACGACAAGCACCCTGTTTGTATACCGTTTGCTGCAAAAAGGCATCCATCTGCAGATCAATGATTTTCTGGCGGATGAGGTGGATGAAGTGACGCATCAGCGCCGGCCTTCCCAGCTGCTCCGGGTGATCGACGCGCAAATGCCGGAGGTGCTGCAGAGATACCGGGAGCAAAAGGCGGAATTAGACGAACAGGTGCGGCAGGCCTATCAGCAGGAGCTGTATGAGCAGCTGGACGCGGAACCGGAAGTTTTCCAGACCGGCGCGCAGCGCACCCGGGAGGAGGCCATTTCAACGCCCTCCGATCTGAAGGACCAGAAATCGCGCCAGGAACTGTTTGATCTGAATGTGAGCATCCGCCGCTCCGGCGCGGTGGATGTGGCCGACGCGCTGGATGCCTATATTCAGGGTACTCGTTACAAAGTTGGCTATACGGAGGAGCGGCGGCTGCTGAAGGTGGCGCTGAACAAGCTGGAGAGCGCCGGAGAGGGTGACGCGCTGAATGCAGCGAGAGCCTTCCTGAATAGGATGACCAACGGTACATTGGAGATCCCGGATGACGCGGAGATCCTGGATTTCAGCAAAGACCCCCCGGTGGAGGAGGGCGGCGCATCCAAAGGCAGCTCCCGAAATGCCGCGATGCGCAAGTTTGTCCGCTGGAGCGACCAGAAGGACACGCCGCTGTTTTCCCATGAGCCGTCTGTAAACGATCTGAAGCAGCGGCTGGTGTCCAACTGCTATATGGTGGCGGCTACGGCAGGCGTGGTGAATCTGGATCCGGCACTGCTGAAACAGTGCCTGCGCGAGAATGACGACCACACTGTGACCGTGCGGCTCTATAAAGCGCATATCTCCGACGAGGAGCGGGCGAAGGAGGAAGCCGCCGACAGGGTCATTGCGGAGCGCGTTCGGGAGCGGGAGGAGCGCAAAGAGCTGCTGGGAGACGCATACTCGGATGAGGACTTTGACCGGGACCTGGAAGAAGAGATGCAGGACAGCACCTATGCGTATATTGCGAAGGCGGAGATGGTCCCCATTTACGTCAAGGTGTCCAAGGAGATCCCCCGCATCGGCTCGGCTGATGCCCTGTCCGCCGGTGCCCTTTGGATGCAGATGATCGAAAAGGCCTGCGCCTATGTGGGCCGCAGCGGCTCCAAGGGCTACCGATCTCTGTGGTACGGCTATGGCGGCGATTTCCTGCAGCAGCTGCTGGGGATCCCGCCGCAGGACGCGGACACAAAAAACCGGGATGGACTGTTTGAGGACATCTGCAACGCCCGGGAGCGCCGCCTGCTCTTCAATGCCGGCACCAATGATGATGTGGGATCTTCGGACGGCTTGAACGCCGGTCACGCGTATACCATCATGGGCGGCAAGGAGGAAAACGGCAAGCGGTACGTCCTGCTGCGCAATCCGTACAGCACCATGTCCCTTCAGCAGGGGAAGAACGGGAAAATATCCCGCACCGGCCGTATGCTGGATACCTCCTCTGATGAGACTTACGGGCAGTTCTACATGGAATATGATGAATTTCTGAAGAAATTCAAACACATTACCAAAACGGATCTCAACCCGCAGCCCCCTGACGGCGCTCCTGTTCAGGC
>CAZFJB010000074.1:0-5849 GCA_964519775.1 uncultured Oscillibacter sp. | reverse complement strand
GCCAGCTTTTGCTCCGGGGTGAACATCTGGCCCCGCTTCTCCGTGTTGGGGCTGACGCAGACATACACCTGGTCGAAACAGGCCGCCGCACGGCGGATAATATCCATGTGCCCCAGGGTGATGGGGTCAAAACTGCCGGAGCAGACCGCGATCCTCATGCCTCCGCCTCCTCGTTTCCGTCCCGGTGATACAGCGTCACGGCGATCTTGCCGTAACGATACGTCCGCCCCATGCGGTAGGGCGCCGACAGCGCCGGCAGCGCCTTGTCCACCGGGTGCTCCGCCGCCATGATCCCATGGGGATTGAGCAGATCGTACCGGGCGATGTGGGCAATGGCCCCCTCCAGCAGCTCCGCCTCATAGGGCGGGTCCAGGAAGATCAGGTCGAATTTTTCCCGGGCGGCCTTCAGAAACTCCATAGAGTCTCCCGCCGTCACTCTGGCCCGGTCCGTCAGGTCGCAGAGCTTCAGGTTCTCCTTCGTCAGCCGCGCGGCGTCGGGCCGCTTGTCCACAAACACCGCAGAGGCGGCCCCCCGGCTCAGGCACTCGATGCCAAGCTGGCCGGTGCCGGCGAACAGGTCCAGCACCTTCCGGCCCTCAATGTCAAATTGCAGGGCGCTGAAGAGTCCCTCCTTCACCCGGTCGGTGGTGGGGCGGGTCTCCATCCCCTCTAATTCCTTCAAGCGGCGGCCCCTGGCGGAGCCGGTGATGACACGCATGGTGAGTCCTCCTCATCGTGTTAAAAGCAGTTTGCGTCCGCCGGAGCGGTACAGCCTTCCATTTTTATTTTACGGCAGATCCCGCCCCATTTCAATAGGCTTTTCCACAAATCTGCCGCCGCTGTCTCCAGGCTCAATAGGCGCTGATGTCCAGACTCTCGTCGTCCGTTCCCTTTTCGATCCCCCGGATCTCCACCGTGTACTTCATCTCCGGGCTGACGATGACCTCCGCCCGGTCCCCTACCCGGCGGCCCATCAAAGCCTTCCCCACCGGGGACTCCTTGCTGACCAGGCCCTTCAGGGCATCCTGCCGCAGCGTGGTGACGACGCGGACGGTCATCTCCTTTTTCAGCATCTCGTTGTAGATGGTCACCGTGTCGAAAAGGCCCACAGCGTCGCCTTCCGCCTTCACCTCAATGACCTTGGCGGTGCGGATCATCCGCTCCAAGTAGCGGATGCGGCTGTCGTTGCGGTTCTTGGCCTGCTTGGCGCACTTGTACTCATAATTCTCGCTGAGGTCCCCGAAAGCCCGGGCCGTCTGGACCTCCTCGATGAGTTGGGGGCGCAGTTCCCGGATGCGGTGATCCAGTTCCTCCCGCATTTTGCGGATATCGACTTCTGTCAGTTCGTCATACATGGCCGCTCCCCCATTCCGATTTTCATCTCCAGCGCAGTATAGCACAGATCCGCCGCCAAAACAACGCCCGGAATTTAAAAATTCCGGGCGTGTGGCTCTCTGTCCCCTCAGTTCCGCCCCTGGCAGCCCAGGGTCCGCTCCAGCAGCCCCAAAAGCTGCTGGGCGTGGCGGTACTCCTGGGCGCTGAGGTCGCTCAAAAGCTCCGAAAGGCACCGGTCCGGGGTGGAATCCGCCGTGCGGGCGTAGTTCATGGCAGTGCAGACCTCCTCATGATAGCTCCGGCGCAGCGCCGCCCGCCAGCTCTCCGCGGGCATCTCCCCGCAGACGCTCCGGGGGCAGACCTCCTCTCCCGTGATGAGGTACCGTGCCGCCGTCAGCCGCCGGGCGTGGCCGCTCTCATCCTCCGCCATGGCCCGCAAGGTCTGCCGTGCCCACACCGGGGCCTGCCGGCTCAGGAAAAGATACCACCGGCTTGCCTCCCGCTCCTCCTCAATGTACCCGTCCAGCACCGCCAGCAGCTCCGCCGCCTCCGTGCCCATGCAGCAGGGGTCCTTCTCCGCCCCCGGCAGATCTGCCTCCGCCATCGTGCCCGCCGGGACGCTGACCGCCGCCGTGCCGTTGGGGGCAGAGAGCCGGAGCCCCGCCTCGCCGGCCCCCATGCCCGGATACGGCTCCAGTCCCGGGGCCACCCGCCGCCACACCTGGTCGTATTCTCTGAAGTCATAGCGCTCCGCGCCCTGAGGTATCTGTTTCATACGCCCTCCCCTCCCATTCCCTCCAGTCTATGCCGCCCTGGGGCCGCCGTTCCTCCCTTGCGAGGCCCATTTTTCTTCAGTTCAACATCACTAATCCCTTTGACAGACAGTATAAAATATGTTATTCTGTTTTTTTGAGCGGAACTTTCCATTTTTCGCCTGCTTTCTGTTGCTTTTGCAACCTATAATCCTGGTGGGATTTGGTATACTATCCCTCGTAGATCCTTTCCAACCAAAGGAGGTTCTCCATGCTGGAACTCAAGCATATCAGTTATTCTGTGCAGGATACCGAGGGGACCCTGGGCATCCTCAATGACATTTCCCTGACCATTGACGAGCACAAGCTGGTGGTCTTCACCGGCCCCAACGGCGGCGGCAAGACCACGCTGGCCAAGGTCATCATGGGTCTGGTCACCCCCACGGAGGGGCAGATCCTCTGGAACGGTCAGGACATCACTCACATGACCATCACGGAGCGGGCAAAGCTGGGCATCAGCTACGGTTTCCAGCAGCCCCCCCGCTTCAAGGGACTGACAGTCCGGGACCTTCTGACCATTGCCTCCGGCGATGAAAAGCTCTCCAAGGACCGCTGCTGCCAGTATCTCACCAAGGTGGGCCTCTGCGCCAACGACTATCTGGACCGGGAAGTGGACGTGTCCCTCTCCGGCGGTGAGGTCAAGCGCATTGAGATCGCCACCATTCTGGCCCGAAACAGCCAGCTCATGATCTTCGACGAGCCGGAGGCCGGTATCGACCTGTGGTCCTTCGCCCGGCTGACGGAGACCTTTGAGCAGATCCACCGCCAGGGCAGCGCCACCATGATCATCATCTCCCACCAGGAGCGCATCATCTCCCTGGCGGACGAGGTCATCGTGGTAGGCGACGGCGCGCTGCGCCACCGGGGCGTTCCCGCGGACATTCTGCCCCAGATTCTCTCGGATACCCTGGGCGGCTGCCCGGTGCTGAGCAAGGAGGTACACACCTTATGATGGAATCCCAGGTCGATCGGGAACTTCTGGAAAAGATCGCCGACCTCATCGGCAAGCCGGTGGGCGCGTTCAACATCCGCAAGGACTCCGGCTGTGACGGCCGCCAGTCCACGGAGCATATCGAGATCACCGGCAAGGAAGACGGCAAAAGCGGCATCGACATCCGTGTCAAGGCCGGCACGGTAGGCGAGACCTGCCATATCCCCGTCATCATTACCAAGCCCGGCATCCAGGAGATGGTCTACAACGATTTCTACATCGGCGAAAACTGCGATGTGAACATCGTGGCGGGCTGCGGCATCCACAACTGCGGGACCCAGGAGAGCCGGCACGACGGTATCCACACCTTTTATGTGGGCAAAAACTCCCATGTGAAGTACACGGAAAAGCACTACGGCGACGGTGACGGCACCGGCGGCCGGGTCATGAATCCCCAGACCGTGGTCTATCTGGAGGAGGGCGCCTCCATCCAGATGGAGACCGTACAGATCCGGGGCATCGACTCCACCAAGCGGGAGACGAAGATCGTCTGCGGCAAGGGGGCCGAGGCCGTGGTCACCGAGCGCCTCATGACCCACGGCAGCCAGGTGGCGGAAAGCGATATGGAGATCGTGCTGGACGGTGAGGACGCCCGTGG
The DNA here is from genome assembly GCA_964519775.1 of uncultured Oscillibacter sp. Taxonomy (GTDB): domain Bacteria; phylum Bacillota; class Clostridia; order Oscillospirales; family Oscillospiraceae; genus Oscillibacter. Next base: position 2,113 of record CAZFJB010000074.1, on the reverse strand, counting down.
CCGGGTCATCTCCCGCTCCGTGGCCAAGGACGATTCCCGCCAGGTATTCTACCCCCGCATGGTGGGCAACGCCGCTTGCTTCGGCCATGTGCAGTGTGACTCCATCATCATGGATCAGGCCCACATTGAGTCCATCCCCGCCATTGTGGCCAACAGCACGGAGGCCCAGCTCATCCACGAGGCCGCCATCGGCAAGATCGCCGGCGACCAGCTTTTGAAGCTGGAGACCCTGGGACTGACCTCTGAAGAGGCTGAGGAGTGCATCCTCAAGGGCTTTTTGGCATAAAACAGAAAGCAGCATCCGACTGTGTCGGATGCTGCTTTCTGCGTGTCGAAAAAGCCTTTTCGCCCCGCCGCGCAAGTTTTCAAAACTTTAAAAAAGTTCTGAAAACTTTTGATTTGAATCGCGCGGGACAACCTTCCTGGTTTTCCCGCGCACACCCTTTCCTCCCGTTGCGGGAATCCTACCACTTTATCAACAACCTCAAAGCAGCATCCGACTGTGTCGGATGCTGCTTTTTTACTTGAAATTCTTGGGGCTGGTGTGGAAGGTAGCCTGAAAGGCCCGCAGGAACGTAGAGTACTCCGTAAAGCCCGCCTGCTCCGCCGCCTTCATCACCGGCACGCCTGCCCGGATCAGCTCTCCCGCCCGCAGCAGCCGCTTTTGCACCGTGTATTGATGAACGGTGTAGCCTGTGACCTCCTTGAACCGGTGCATGAGATAGTACCGGCTCATGAAAAATTTCCCCGCCAGCGCGTCCACCGACAGATCCCCCTCCAGATTGGCGGCGATGTAGCGGCGGATCTCCTCCATCTTCGTGTCCATGCGGTAGCTCTCCGGCTCTGTCTGGGCGGTGTCCGCCCGGAGGAAGTCCCGGTTCACCTGGATCAGTATCTGCTGACACAGCGTGTCCGCCATGCGCTTCGCCCCAAATTCCTGAGAGCGAAGGGCATTTTCCAGCTCTCCGATGGCACGGCTGTACTCCAGCCGCCGCTCCTTTTCCACCCGCAGAAGGTGGAAGCCCTTCTCCCTGCTGCGGTCCAGGCAGTCATCCAGCCGCTCGCCGGGGTCGCCCCGCCGGTCCAGCCAGTCCCGCCCCAGCCACAGCACCACCCGCTCATAGGGCTCCGTGGGCTGGATGATGGGCCGGTGGATCAGGTTGTGCTGGATCAGCAGAATATCCCAGGGCTGGAGGAAATAGGTCACACCCTCCACCACATAGGTGACCCGGCCCCCCAGGAAAAATACCAACTTGTCAAACTCATGGTAGTGGTAGTCGATCCGCTGGGCCAGAGAGTCCTTCAGATGGGCCAGACGGAAATCCTCATCCAGATAGCGCCATTTGCCCGCCTCGCTGCGGTCCAGCATGATCCCACCCCCCTTTTTTTCTATCCTACCGCACCTTTTGCCTTTTTTCAAGGCATTTTTTGCGTTTATAGTGTTTTTATAGTGTGAAGCACGATTGCGCTTGTGGAATCCTGTCGAATTTGGTATCATAGCGGTATAGAAAAAAATGACCGGAGGAGCTGCCATGAGCTACGCTGACGAAGTATTCATTCAAAACTGCCGTACCATTCTGGAGCAGGGCGTGTGGGACACGGATCAGAATGTCCGCCCCCATTGGGAGGACGGCACCCCCGCCCACACCGTGAAAAAATTCGGCATCATCAACCGCTACGATCTGCAAAAGGAGTTCCCCATCCTCACCCTCCGCCGGACCTACTGGAAAACGGCGGTGGACGAACTTTTGTGGATCTGGCAGAAAAAGTCCAACAACATCCACGATCTCAACGCCCGGATCTGGGACCAGTGGGCGGATGAGACCGGCTCCATCGGCAAGGCTTACGGCTATCAGCTTGGGGTAAAGCACCACTATCCTGAAGGGGACATGGACCAGGTGGACCGGGTGCTCTACGACCTGAAGCACAACCCCGCCAGCCGCCGCATCCTGACCAATATCTACAATTTCCAGGATCTTCATGAGATGAACCTCTATCCCTGCGCTTATTCCATGACCTTCAACGTCTCCGGCAATACCCTCAACGCCATTTTGAATCAGCGCTCTCAGGATATGCTGGCCGCCAACAACTGGAATGTGGTGCAGTATTCCGT
>CAZFJB010000073.1:0-5896 GCA_964519775.1 uncultured Oscillibacter sp. | reverse complement strand
CTCTACAACACCCCCAACTGCTGGGCCATCTACTGCTGTGGCAAGGTGTTCAAATACCTGCTGAAAAACGGCGGGCTGACGGCTCAGGCGGAGCGCAACGCGGAAAAGGCCGCCATCCTCTATGACTTCCTGGACGAGAGCCGCTTCTTCACCGGCGCCGTCCGCAAGGAGGACCGCTCTCTTATGAACGTCCCCTTCGTCACCCCCTCCAAGGAGCAGGATCTTGCCGTGGCCGCCGCCGCCAAGGCCGCCGGGTTCGATAACCTGAAGGGCCACAAGAGCGTGGGCGGTCTCCGGGCCTCCATTTACAACGCCATGCCCAAAGAGGGCGTGGAAGCGCTGGTGAAATTTCTGAAGCAGTACGAAGCCAATCAGAACTGACCCCATATATCAAAAAGCAGAACCGCCGGGAATCGGCGGTTCTGTTGTCTTTTTCGTTTACAATAAAATCGTGTTCCTCATAGGGATCTCATTCCTCAAACAGCAGCCGCTCCAGCTCCTCTTTTCCATAGAGCAGATTCAGCGCTTCCAGCATGGCGTTGGCCGTCAGATGCTCCGGTAGGTCCAGCGCTTTCAGCAGCGCCTGCCGCCGCTCGGCGCTGCCCTCGCCGCCGGCCAGCCCCCATTCCATGAGATCCGCCTTGGTGATGGGCGTCTTGGGGACTTTTTTTTCATCCGCCGCCTCGTCCAGGAATGTGGCCCCGGCCCGGCGAAGGGCCTCCAGGATCACCTCCGGCCGCATCCCCTCCACGCCCAGCTTGCCCTCCTTGCCGGGGGCACGCTTGCGCTTCTCCTTGCCGTAAATATCCGGGATGTAGGCCTGCTTCACCTTGTCCTTCGGCAGCGCCCCCTTGAGATAGTTGCGGATGACAAAGCCCGCGCCGTCGCTGTCCGTCAGAACGATGAGGCCCCGCTCCTCCGCCAGCCGCCGGAGAAAACGCACCTTCTCCTTGTCGTTGAACACGGCAAAGCCCCCCAGGGTGACAATGGGGGCATCCACCACCTGGGAGAGAGTATTTTGATCGTAGCGCCCCTCCACCACGATGACTTCCCGGAGCTTTCTCATTTCCGTGCCGCCCCCAATCGGGCCAGCATCAGCTTCAGCTCCTCCGCCGGGTCCACGCCCCGCTGGCTCTTCATCCGCTGGTCCACCGTCTGGCACAGCTTCACCGCGTCGGCGCACCATTGGGCGCTGACTTTTTTGGCCGACTGCAAAAGGAGTTTCGCCGGATAATCCGACTTCATCTCCCACAGTCCCATGAGCCATAGCTTGTCCTTGCCGCTGTCAATGGCCATCCGGGCGGTATACAGCCGCCGGAGCTGGCTCCCAAGCGCCGCCAGGATGACGATCGGCTCCTCCTGCATTTTCAGCAGATCCCCTAAAATGGCGGCAGCCTTGTTGTGGTCCCCCTGGGCCACCGCGTCCGTCATCTTGAAGATCTCCGCCGAGAGCACCGGGTCCGCTACAGCGTCAATATCCCGCTGGGTGATGACCTCCCCCTTGGCATAAGCGCCGATCTTGGCGATCTCCTGGGAAAGGCCGGTCATCAGCCCGCCGCAGAGGAAAATGAGATACTCCGCCGTCTGCCGGTCGATCTGCTTGCCCAGCGCCTTGAACCGCCGGGTGATCCACGCCGTCAGGTCCGAGGTATCCTGAGCCTTGAATTCCACCGCCGCCACATGGGCGTCCATGGCCTGGCAGAGCTTTTTCAGCGTCTTGTTCTGCTTATAGACCACCGTGTCATACACAAAAATGATGCAGCAGTATTCCGGCAGATCATTGAGCAGCGCGATGAGCTTCTCCCGCTGATCCTCATTCAATTTGTAGATGTCCCAGTCCGTCACCACAATAAGGGTCCGCTCCGCCATCATGGGCATGGCCTCCGCCATCTCCGCCAGGCTCTGGGCCGTCAGGTCCTTCCCCTCAAGCGCATGGTAGTTGAACTCCTCAAAGCCCGCCGGGACCAGGGCCTTCCGGGCCTGGGCGAGATAATACTCCCGGAGATACGTCTCCTCCCCGTAAAAGAGATAGGCGTTCCCCAGAGGCGTCCCCTCTTTCAGATCGGCCTTGAACTTTTGATATGCCTCGTTTTTCGTTGTCTTTTTCGCGTACGCCATGCCTGACTCCTTAATTAAAATGCAGATAGACCGTTCCGTGCCGGTCTGTCCTGTAAACGCTGCACCCCGCCCGGGCCAGCCGCCGCAGGGTATCCTCCGCCGGATGTCCGTAAGAATTGCTGCCCACGCTGATGACCGCCGTCTCCGGTGTCACGGCGGCAAGCAGCTCCTTGGAGGTGGACCCCTTGGAGCCGTGATGCCCCGCCATCAGTGCCTCGATGTCCGGCAGCGCGTATGTCTCGATGAGTTTCTTTTCCGTGGCGCGCTCCATGTCGCCGGTGATGAGCAGGTCGTTTTCTCCCGCCGTGGCCAGAATGGTCAGCCCCAGCTCATTGCTGCCGCCGCTGCCCAGCGGCGGATACACCGTCAGCTCCGCCTCACCCAGAGGCAGCCGGGTCTCCTCCCTCACCGTCTCCACAGTGACGCCGTATGCCGCCGCCAACTCCTCGATCTTCTCTCTGGCGGCGCCGTTTTCCGTGATCCCGGGCATCAGCAGCGTATCCACCGGGACCCGGGTCAGCAAATGCTCCACGCCGTTGATGTGGTCCTCGTCAAAATGGGTCAGGATCACCCACGCCACCTGCCGGCAGCCCATGGACAAAAGCTGGTCCGCCGCGTCGCACCCGGCGTCCCGCCAGGAGTTGCCGCTGCCGCAGTCCACCAGGGCGAAGGTCCGCCCGGACTTTAAAATAACGCTCTGCCCCTGCCCCACGTCCACCGCCGCGGCATCCAGCCGGTGGTCAAAGCGGGCAGCGCCCAGATAAACGGTGACGCACAGCGTCACCACAGCCAGCCCCGCCGCCAGAACGCACTTGCGCCGGCCGCCGGACTTCAGCAGCCACGCCAGGGCAAAAAGCGCGTAGGCAAAGGCCATCCAATATTTCAGATAAGCGTTGCAGAAATACACCGCGTGATACGGCAGCGACGCCAGCAGATGGCACACCGTTAAAATGTACCACAGGAATGGCCGCAGGACCAGACCCGCAAGCCTTCCCAGCGACATCCATAAAAAACTCAGCCCCACTGCCGCCAGCCCCAGGGTGAACACGATGCCCACCGCCCACAGGCACAGCAGATTGCTCAGAAAACTCACTGGCGCGAACACGCCGAAATAGTACGCTGTAACAGGCGCCGTCAGCGCCAGTGCCCCTGCCGTGGCAGACACGCTGCTGACTGTAAAGCGATAGACCCTGCCGTGCTTCCCCGTGCCCATCAGTCCCCGGTAAACTCTGGGCGTCAGGCATAGCAGCCCCGCCACCGCCCCGAAGGATAGCTGCAAGCTCACGGACTTGGCTGCGAAGGGATTCTTTACCAGGATGAGAAACAGGGCCGCCAGCATGGCCGTAGGCGGGTCGCTCTCCCGCCGGAACAGCGGTGCCGCCGTCAAAAGGCTCAGCATCACGCAGGCCCGGACCACTGAGGGCGACGCCCCGGTCAGCAGCGCGTAAAAGATCAGCGCCGGAACAGCCACGGCGGCGGTGAGACGCCGCCGGTGCTTTCCTGTCAGAAAGGTCACCAGCGCCAAAAGATAGGCGCAGTGCATCCCGGACACCGCCAGGATATGATAGACGCCTGCCTCCGAAAGGTCCACGTCCGCCTGAGCGGACAGTTCCCCTTTCCGCCCTGTCAGCAGCGCCAGCAGAAAACCGGCCTCATCGCCGTCAAACAGGGTGCGGATACGCGACTGCATCCCGTGTCCCATCCGGGCGGGCCACCAGCGGAGATGATCCAGCTCCCCCGCGCCGAAGGCCGGTGTTCCCCGGCTGTAGGCCAGCAGGAACACGCCCTTGGAGTTGAAGGTGGTCACGTCATCGTCCCGGATGCGGGAAGCGCTTTGCAGATACACATCGTCCGTGACACGCTGGCCGGGGCACGCCCCCAGCAGCGGCGCGTCACCGTAATAGATCAGTTTCCCCGGCAGGCCCTCCGCCGTCACCGTCACCTTGGCCCCCAGCTTCGTCTCTGTAGGGTATTCCGTCAGTGTCATGGTCAGCTTTTGCTGGCTGTCCGCCAGCGCCTCCATAGGCCGGCTGACCTGCCGGAGGTACAGCCAGTTCCACCCCAGCGCCAGACACGCTCCCACCAGGCATAAGACCGCCCGCTTCCGCAGCCGTCGGGGCAAAAACAGCGCCGCGATGCCCAGAGCAAGGTACACCAGACCGCCGGGGAGCAGCCAGCCCTCCGGCAGCAGATACTGGGCCAGGAAAACGCCTGCGGCAAAGCCGCCGCAGAAAACGGCCAGCCTTCTCATTTTTCAGGATACGGTTCCGGACGGTCCGTCCGCCCCAACAGATAGTCTGTGCTGACACCGTAATAATCAGCCAGCTTTACCACCACCCAGGCGGGCGCTTCCCGTTCCCCGCTCTCATAGCGGCGGTAAACGCTGCGGTGCATATTCAGCAGCTCCGCGATCTGCTGCTGGGTCTTGTCTGAATCTTCTCTTAAATCTCGAATCCGTTTAATTTCCAAATTTATCACCCAGCAAAATGTTACCAAGCGGCAACATTCTCCAGGTGTAATTGTGCCCATGTGGAGCCACGATTATTATAAAAAATCATCGGGACCTTGTAAAGCCCCGGTGAAGCAAAATTTCTGATTAGAGACGTCCAAATCATTCCCTCGTCCTTCACTCCTCGGCAAACCAGCGCAGCGTGGAGGTGAATTGCCCCGAAGGGGCAAGAGAAGCCCCTCTGGAGGGTTGCCGAGGAAAGCGCGGAAATTGCCTTCCAGAACAAGAGACGCCCCTTTCGAGGCGTCTCGGTTCTTACAAATCGTCTCCCTCCTCGCAGCAAAAACCAGTGAAACGTTTTTGACGCGAAAGCGAGGAGCAAGGAAGCGGACACAGTTTTCGCCAAAGGCGGAAACGGAGTCCAGCGGACTTTGCGACGAGCTTAGCCCGGAGGCCACGTCATATCCCGTCCGCTGAGGACATGGAAATGCAGATGGAACACGCTCTGTCCCGCCTGCTCCCCGATGTTGGACACCACGCGGTAGCTCTCCAGTCCCAGCTCCCCGGCCAGCTTGGCAATGACCTCAAAAATATGGGCCACCACGGCGCTGTTTTCCGCCGTCACGGCAGAGACCGAGGGGATGTGGGCCTTGGGGATCACCAGAAAATGGGTGGGCGCCTGGGGGGCGATGTCATAAAAGGCGTAGCAGAGGTCATCCTCATAGACCTTGTTGCTGGGGATCTCCCCGGCGCTGATCTTGCAGAATAAACAATCGCTCATGATAACGCTCCTTCCCTGTATTTACTGCTCCGGCACCACGGCGAAGAACACCAGGTCCTCCGTGCCGTCATTGACGGTGGAATGGCTGTGGCCCTTGGGGCAGTAGTGGCACACGCCGGGAGAGAGGGTCTCCCACGCCCCATCATAGAGCACCTTTCCGCTGCCGGAGAGGATATACATGATCTCGCTGTTGCCCTCGTGGGTGTGGAGGCCGACGGAGCAGCCCGGTGCCAGCGTGAGCTTCATGATCTTGTTGTGTTCATCACTCAGCGAGCGCATCAAAACCTCGCCCTCGCCGTCCCGCAGATGGGGCACAACAGAGGTTTCCATCGTGTCAAATTGGATCAGCATCGTATTCTCCTTTCTTTTTTCAATGAAAAATTTACAATTTGTGTGCCGTCATGCGGCACGGGAATCGCACGGCAATGCCATACTAAAATGCGGCTATGCCGCATGGATTGAATCCCCATTTTCTTTGTTTCACAAGAGAGGGTAAATAAGGTGGGCTTTGCCCACTTGAAATGCGGCTTTGCCGCACAGGATGCGCC